>NZ_JAGPXJ010000116.1:0-18409 GCF_018070605.1 Streptomyces sp. B15 | reverse complement strand
CCCCCCCCCCCCCCCCCCCCCCCCCCCCCCCCCCCCCCCCCCCCCCCCCCCCCCCCCCCCCACACGACCCGTCGGCGGCAGCCGAAAACGCAAGGGGGCGTGCCCCCACAAACAGGGGGCGGCGCACCCCGCGGAGCGAGGGCGTGCCCCCACAACAGAGGGGGCGGGGCGAGGGCGGAGCCCTCTGTCACTGTTCGGGCGCAGAACAGTGGTAACCCGCAACCATGCGGCCAAGCCGGCGCAGCGCCCTCGTACACTCTGCGCAATGGACACCACCCTCAAGGACCCTTCCTCGGCCTTCGGCCGGGGAGACCCCTTGGTCGGCCAGGTTCTCGACGGCCGGTACCGCGTCGAGGCCCGGGTAGCGATCGGCGGCATGGCGACGGTGTACCGCGCCGTGGACACCCGCCTCGATCGTGTGCTGGCCCTGAAGGTGATGCACACCTCCCTGTCCGCGGACGACACGTTCGTGACGCGTTTCATCCGGGAGGCCAAGTCCGCCGCGCGTCTGGCGCACCCCAATGTGGTCGGTGTCTTCGACCAGGGCACGGACGGCACGTATGTGTATCTGGCGATGGAGTACGTGGAGGGCTGCACCCTCCGCGATGTGCTGCGGGCCAGGGGCGCCCTGCGTCCCCGGGCGGCGCTGGACATCCTGGAGCCGGTGCTGGCGGCGCTGGGTGCCGCGCACCGCGCGGGCCTGGTGCACCGGGATGTGAAGCCCGAGAACGTGCTGATAGGGGACGACGGCCGGGTCAAGGTCGCCGATTTCGGTCTGGTCAGGGCGGTGGACAGTCAGACGTCCGCGACGACGGACTCGATCCTGGGCACGGTCTCGTATCTGGCGCCGGAGCAGATCGAGGACGGGGCGGCCACTCCGCGTACGGATCTGTACTCGTGCGGGGTGATGCTCTACGAGATGCTGACCGGCGCCAAGCCGCACTCGGGGAGCTCGCCGGCGCAGGTGCTCTATCTGCATCTGAACAAGGACATGCCGGCTCCCTCCGCCGCGGTGCCGGGGATGGCGGCGGCGCTGGACGTCCTGGTCGCGCGGGCGACGGCGCGGGCGCCCGAGGAGCGGCCCGAGGACGCCGTGGCGCTGCTGTCGGAGACGCGTACGGCCCGTGCGGGGCTGTCCGACGAGGAGCTGGACGCGGTGCCGCCGCAGGCCAAGGACGGCGGTACCGGGCCGGCGGGTCCGGCCGGTTCCGAGGAGTCCTCCCCGGTGTCGGGGGATCTGGCGGTGGCTGCGGGACAGGCCGAGGTGTCGGCCTCGCAGACGGAGGCGGACACCTATGTGATTCCGCGGCCGGCGGGGGCCGGGGCCGCCGATCCGGTGCCGGACGCGGAGCCGCTGGACCGTACGGCGCTGCTGTCGGCGCCCCCGGTCGCGCCGCCCGGGGATCCGGCGGGCGGCGAGGGCTCGGGAGGCGGTGGTGCTGCGCGGCGGCGGGTGCTGCAGCCGCGCTGGTGGCTGGTGACGCTGGGTGTGCTGCTGGTTGCGCTGGTGGGTACGGGCATCTGGTACGTCAATTCCGGGCAGTTCGTCCAGACGCCCGCGGTGCTGGACAAGACGCGGTCCGAGGCGACCAGGACGCTCTC
The DNA here is from genome assembly GCF_018070605.1 of Streptomyces sp. B15. Taxonomy (NCBI): domain Bacteria; kingdom Bacillati; phylum Actinomycetota; class Actinomycetes; order Kitasatosporales; family Streptomycetaceae; genus Streptomyces; species Streptomyces sp. B15. Next base: position 16,807 of record NZ_JAGPXJ010000116.1, on the reverse strand, counting down.
GGACGCGGGGCTCGATGTCGAGGTGGATCTGGAGTACAGCGAGCGGGTCGAGCGCGGCCATGTGATCAGCACCGATCCGAAGCCGGGCGAGCGTGTCCGCAGGACGGGGAGTGTCACGCTGACCGTCTCGCGCGGCCCCCATGTGGTGAAGGTTCCCGATCTGAAGGGCACACCGCTCTCGGACGCCCGCCGGGAGCTCAAGGACGCCGGGCTGAAGCCGGGCACGGTCGAGCGGCGGTTCGACGAGGAGACCGCGCAGGGCTCCGTCATCACCAGCGACCCGGCGTCGGGCAGCAAGCGCCGGCCGGGCGCCGCGGTGGCGCTCACGGTCTCCAAGGGCGCGCCCATCGATGTGCCCGATGTGGTCGGTGACGACCAGAGCGACGCCGTGGAAGAGCTGAAGGACGAGGGTCTGAAGGTGCGTATCGCTTCCGAGCGCGTCCACTCCGAGCACGACAAGGGCACCATCGCCCGCCAGTCCCCCACCGACGGCAGCCGGGCGGCCAAGGGCGACACGGTGACGCTGACGGTCTCCAAGGGGCCCGACATGGTCGAGGTGCCCGATGTGGAGGGCAGCAGCGAGGACGAGGCCACCTCGAAGCTGGAAGAGGCGGGGTTCGAGGTGACCGTGCGCCGCATCTTCTTCGGGGACACGGTCTTCAACCAGTCTCCCGACAGCGGTGAGAAGGCGCCCCGGGGCTCGGAGGTCACGATCTGGCTCCGCTGAGCGCGGGGCTGCCGTGGTGTGCGTGGTGGGGCCGTCACCGCGAGTCGCTCCATGTCCGACTTGGCGCGTATATCCCGTCACGGCCCGTGGCGCCCGATCCGGTGGGGTGTGAGCCCACCCATAGGACGCACGTCACCTACGAAAGAGAGTAGTGGAAAGGAATCCACTGCTCCACCTGGAATGCAGCACCGCTCATCACCCCGGTGCGGAACCCCCGTCAACGAATTCGGGTAGTACGTCACACCTTTGATTTCGGAAAACGGGCCCTTTAACAATTGCGGTCGTCGCACGGCGCCGAAACAGCACTCGGCGTTTCCCCCCGGCTCCCCGCCTCTGCGACGACGCCAGCGATGAAAGGTTCCGCACTTCCTCATGCCCAGCATCTCCAGCCTCAGTCTCAGCCCCAAGGCCAAGAAGATCTCGACCATCGGTCTCGGCACCGCGGGCGCCGCGGCCCTGGCCCTGACGGTCCTGCCCGGCACGGCGGCCCACGGTGACTCCGGCCAGGCCACCGCCAAGAAGATCACCGCCGACAGCGTCGCCTTCAGCTCCCACTCCTCGGTGCTGCCCGAGCACGGCAAGGACATCACCGCCCAGCAGCAGTCCCTGGTGAAGGTGCCGGCCGACGGCGAGAAGGTGGCGAGCGTCAAGGACGCCACCACCACCGCGAAGAGCTTCACCAGCACCGACGAGGTGGCCGCCGCGATACAGGCCGACGCCAAGGAGCGCGCCGCCAAGGCCGCGGCCCAGAAGAAGGCGGAGGCGGCAGCGGCGAAGGAGCGGGCGGCCAAGGCGGCGGCGAACCGCGCCGAGAAGCGCGCCGCGGCGCCCAGCTACCCGAACAACCTGGACGGCTGGATCCGTGAGGCCCGCGCCATCATGGCCAAGCACGGCATCCCCGGCTCCTACGAGGGCATCAAGCGCAACATCATCCGGGAGTCCGGCGGCGACCCGCGCGCCATCAACAACTGGGACATCAACGCCATCAACGGCGTGCCCTCCAAGGGCCTGCTCCAGGTGATCAAGCCGACCTTCGATGCCTACCATGTCGAGGGCACCTCCTGGGACCAGTACGACCCGGTCGCGAACATCGTCGCCGCCTGCAACTACGCGGCGGACCGCTACGGTTCGATGGACAACGTCAACTCGGCATACTGAGTGGTGTGACCACGAACGACACCCAGCGCATGCGCAATCCCATTGGCGGCCATGTCCCCGTAGCCGGGGGCCTGGCCGCCACTGGCATTTCCTACGCCGCCGATATCGACGCCGAAACACTTCAGGTTTTTGTCGCGAATCCGCGCGGCTGGGCAACGCCGACCGGAAACGCGGACCAGGACGCCGCATTCCGTACCGCCTGTGCGGAGCGTGGACTTCCCGCCTTTGTCCATGCTCCTTATCTGATCAATTTCGGCTCGCACACCGAGGAAACCGCCACCAGATCCGTGCTCTCGCTGCGGCATTCGCTGCGGCGCGGTCGGGACATCGGCGCGCTGGGGGTCGTCGTGCACACCGGCTCGGCGACCGGTGGCCGGTCCCGCCGCACCGCGCTCGCCCAGGCCCGCGAGTTGATGATGCCGCTGCTGGACGAGCTGTCCCACGAGGACGACCCGTGGCTGCTGCTGGAGCCGACGGCGGGGCAGGGCGCCTCGCTCTGTTCCCAAGTGCACGAGCTCGGCCCCTACTTCGAGGCGCTGGAGCACCACCCCAAGCTCGGGGTCTGCCTCGACACCTGCCATGTCTTCGCGGCGGGCCACGACTTGGCCGCGCCCGGCGGGGTGGACCGCACGCTTGAGGAGCTGGTGTCGGTGACGGGACCCAGCCGGCTGAAGCTGATCCACGCCAACGACTCCAAGGACGTGGCCGGTGCGCACAAGGACCGGCACGCGAACATCGGCGGAGGCCATATAGGGACCGCACCGTTCGCCGAGCTGCTGGCCCACCCGCTGACCGAGGGTGTGCCGCTGGTGATCGAGACCCCGGGCCGCAAGGAGGGGCACGCAGCGGATGTGGAGCTGTTGAAGAAGCTGCGGAACGGCTGACACTCGTCGGCGCACGGCATGGCGGAATACCCCGAGGGGGTATAACGTTGCGGCGGTGCGACGGCACGATCCGCTCTGCTTCACAACGAGGTGTCCCATGACCCAGCACGTCCAGCACGACTCCGGAACCCACCGGCACGGCGAGCCCGACCCCAGCCACGACCACGGCCACGGTCACGGCCCCGTCTCCTGGTCCATGGCCGCCAGGGCCACCCTGCACTGCCTGCTGGGCTGCGCGCTGGGCGAGATCCTCGGCATGGTGATCGGGACAGCGCTGGCCTGGCACAACGCGCCGACGATGGCGCTGGCGATCGTCCTGGCGTTCGTCTTCGGCTACAGCTTCACGATGTACGCCGTCGTACGCGCCGGCCTCGACTTCCGTACGGCGCTCAAGGTCGCCCTCGCCGCGGACACGGTCTCCATCCTGGTCATGGAGCTGGTCGACAACGGCGTGCTCCTGCTGGTCCCGGGTGCGATGGACGCCCATCTGGATACAGCACTGTTCTGGGGCGCCCTCGCGGTCGCCTTCGCCATCGCCTTCGCGGTCACCACTCCGGTCAACCGCCTGCTCATCAGCGCGGGCAAGGGCCACGCCGTGGTGCATCAGTACCACTGACGCGACGGGGGGCGGGCGGGGCGGCTACAGCTCGGGGCCGTCCCCCGGCTCCTCCTGGTAGGAGTAGCGCTGCTCCTGCCAGGGGTCGCCGATGTTGTGGTAGCCCCGCTCCTCCCAGAAGCCCCGCCGGTCGGCCGTCATGTACTCGATGCCCCTCACCCACTTGGGGCCCTTCCAGGCGTACAGGTGGGGTACGACGAGGCGGACGGGGAAGCCGTGCTCGGCGGTCAGCAGCTCACCGGCCCGGTGCGTGGCGAAGACCGTGTTCTCAGCCGTGAAGTCCGCCAGCCGCAGGTTGGAGCTGAAGCCGTACTCCGCCCACACCATCACATGGGTGACATCGGGCGCGGGCGGCGCCAGCTGGAGGATCGCACGGGCGAGTACGCCGCCCCACTCGGCACCCAGCATGCTGAATTTCGCGACACAGTGCAGATCGGCGACGACGGTCCGGTACGGCAGCGCGGAGAACTCCTCGTGGTTCCAGGAGTGCTTCTCGCCGTCCGCCGTGGCGCCGAAGACCCGGAAGTCCCACCGCTCACGGCGGAACTTGGGTACGGGGCCGTAGTGGGTGACCGGCCACCCACGCTGGAGCCGCTGCCCGGGCGGAAGCTCCGGTTGCTCCCCTTCGCGGCTTTGCGGCTGACCCATGCCCCCATGGTGACAGACCCCGGCCCGTGGTCTTGACCACCCCCCGAGCGGCCGGTCGGCGGCGACGGAATCGCAGCTCACAACAGCAAATATCAGCACACCCGGTAAGCGTGCACTTACTGGACCGAGCCGGTGGGCGGTGACAGGATGCGCGATTGCGCGCCACGCGTGCACTCTGCCCGGTACATGCGTCATGCCCCTGGAAGGAGCCCGCCACCATGCAGGGCGACCCCGAGGTCATCGAGTTCCTCAACGAACAGCTCACCGCCGAGCTGACCGCGATCAACCAGTACTTCCTGCACGCGAAGATGCAGGAGCACTACGGCTGGACCAAGCTCGCCGAGTACACCCGCGCCGAGTCGTTCGACGAGATGCGGCACGCGGAGCGGCTCACCGACCGCATCCTCTTCCTGGAGGGCCTGCCGAACTATCAGCGGCTCTTCCATGTACGGGTCGGCCAGACCCTCACCGAGATGCTCCGCGCCGACCGGCAGATCGAGGTCGAGGCGATCGACCGGCTCAAGCGGGGCGTCGAGTTGATGCGGAACAAGGGCGACATCACGTCCGCCAACATCTTCGAGGACATCCTGGCGGACGAGGAGCACCACATCGACTATCTGGACACCCAGCTCGACCTGGTCGACAAGCTGGGCGAGTCGCTGTACATCGCGCAGCAGATCGAGCAGAAGGCCCCGGACGAGACCTGAGGCCTGACCGAGGTGTGCCGCCCGCGGTGGGTTACGCCGCCACCCGCGCGGCAGCGGCAGCCGGGGCCTGGGCCGCCATGGCGGCGACCTCGGCGGGTTCCGGGGCGGTAGCCGTCGAAGGCTGCTGCGCCGTGAGGGGCGGCTCGCCACGGTCCAGCGCCGCTCTGCGGGGGCACTGGCCGCGTCCGAGGATGCCCTGGATACGGCGGACGCAGGAGCCGCAGTCCGTGCCCGCCTTGCTGGCGGAGGCTATCTGGCGCGGGGTGCACGCCCCCGCTGCCGCGTGCTCTTTCACCTGCTCTTCGGTGATGCCGAAGCACGAGCAGACGTACACGCGGTCACCTCCGGCTCGGTTCGGTCAGTCGTTCTGAGGTTAACCTAACCTTACCCGCCAGGGCCTGTCCACATACGTCGCTGGGGCCCGCGTCACACGGGTGGTGCGGGCGCCGGGGGCATGGCCGACGGTACGGCCGGCGGTGCGCGCCGCGGCTCACGGCCGCGGCGCTTCACCCCCTGCGCGGCTCACTGGTCGCGGTACATCTCCGCGACCAGGAAGGCCAGATCGAGCGACTGGCTGCGGTTGAGCCTGGGGTCGCAGGCCGTCTCGTAGCGCTGGTGCAGATCGTCGACGAAGATCTCGTCGCCGCCGCCCACGCACTCGGTGACGTCGTCACCGGTCAGCTCCATGTGGATGCCACCGGGGTGGGTGCCCAGGCTCTTGTGGACCTCGAAGAAGCCCTTGACCTCGTCCAGCACATCGTCGAAGCGGCGGGTCTTGTGGCCGCTGGCCGCCTCGAAGGTGTTGCCGTGCATCGGGTCGCAGACCCAGGCGACCGTGGCGCCCGAGGCGGTGACCTTCGCCACCAGCTCGGGGAGCCGGTCGCGGATCTTGTCGGCTCCCATCCGGGTGATGAAGGTGAGGCGGCCCGGCTCACGTTCCGGGTCGAGCCGCTCGATGAGGGCCAGCGCCTCCTCCGGGGTCGTCGTGGGGCCCAGCTTCACCCCGATCGGGTTGCGCACCCGGGCGGCGAACTCGATGTGCGCGCCGTCCAGCTGCCGGGTGCGCTCGCCGATCCAGACCATGTGCCCGGACACGTCGTAGAGGTTGCCGCTGCGCGAGTCGACACGGGTGAGCGCCGACTCGTAGTCGAGCAGCAGCGCCTCGTGCGAGGAGTAGAACTCGACCGTCTTCAGCTCCTCGGGATCGGTCCCGCAGGCGTGCATGAACTTCATCGCCTGGTCGATCTCGCGGGCCAGCGCCTCGTAGCGCTGCCCGGAGGGGCTGGACTTGACGAAGTCCTGGTTCCAGGCGTGCACCTGGCGCAGATCGGCGTAGCCGCCGGTGGTGAAGGCGCGGACCAGGTTCAGCGTGGCGGAGGAGGCGTGGTACATCCGCTTCAGCCGCTCCGGGTCGGGCCTGCGCGCCTCCGGGGTGAACTCGAAGCCGTTGACCGAGTCGCCCCGGTAGGAGGGCAGCGTCACCCCGTCGCGGGTCTCGGTCGGCTTGGAGCGGGGCTTGCTGTACTGGCCGGCGATCCGGCCGACCTTGACGACGGGCACCGAGCCCGCGTACGTCAGCACGGCGCCCATCTGCAGCAGTGTCTTGAGCTTGTTGCGGATGTGCTCGGCGCTGACCTGGTCGAACGCCTCGGCGCAGTCGCCGCCCTGGAGCAGGAACGCCTCACCGCGCGCAACCGAGCCCAGCCGCTCCCGCAGCTGGTCGCACTCGCCCGCGAAGACGAGCGGCGGATAGGACTCGAGCTCGGCGAGTACGGTACGCAGAGCCTCGTGGTCCGGCCAGTCGGGCTGCTGTGCTGCAGGGAGGTCTCGCCAGGTGTGGGCACCGGCGTCGGTGTGGGCGTTCACAGTCACGGACCCCAGGTTACGGGTTTTCGAGGGGAACCCGTCCGGGTGCCCGCCATACGAGACCGGTAGCACCGGGCTCCGGGACGGTGACGGCCGTTCCCCGTCGGCGCCGGGCCCGCGGCCGACTCGTCCGCTATGGTGTGCGGCATGCACGCGCTGTCGACCATGAACTGGTGGTGGCCCGCCCGCACGGCGGCCCGCCACGACGCGCGTATGCACTGAGAGATCCAGCTACGTGCCAGGCCGCCCGAGGGGCGGCCTTTCGCGTGTCAGCGGCCGTTCCTCCCGTATCTCCGCGAAGGGACCCCGCATGCACCGCACCGCACCACAGTCGTCCACACCCGCACCCGCCGCCCTTGTCGAGCGTCTGACCAGCGATGACGCGCCACCGTTCGCGCTGTTGCGCAGGCGGACGCCGGGCCGGGAGCCCGATCTCGTCGAGGTGCTCGTCGGCAGCGTGCACGAGGTGGAGCACCTCGCCGATCTGCCTGTCGGCGGCAGCGGCGAAGGGGGCGCACTGGCGCTCGTACCGTTCCGGCAACTGCGCGAGCGCGGTTTCGACGTGCGCGACGACGGCACGCCGCTGTCGGTGCTGCTGCCCGACGAGCGGTACGAGCTGCCGCTGGAGGCCACGCTCGCCGCGCTGCCGGACCACCCGGTGCACGTCGAGCAGGGCGCCTTCGACGTACCGGACGGCGCGTACGAGCAGATCGTGCGCCGGGTCGTCACGGAGGAGATCGGATCCGGTGAGGGCGCCAACTTCGTCATCCGGCGCGACTACCAAGGGCTGATCCCCGGCTTCTGCCGTGCGGACGCGCTGGCCCTCTTCGGGCGGCTGCTGAGCGGTGAGCAGGGCGCCTACTGGACGTTCGTCGTCCACACGGGCGAGCGGGTACTGGTCGGCGCGAGCCCTGAAGTACACGTACGGATGGCCGGCGGGACCGTGGTGATGAACCCCATCAGCGGCACCTACCGCTATCCCCCGCAGGGCCCGGACGTGGCGGGGCTGCTGGACTTCCTGGCCGACCGCAAGGAGAGCGAGGAGCTGTCCATGGTCGTCGACGAGGAGCTGAAGATGGTGTGCACGGTCGGCGACGAGGGCGGGGTCGTCGTCGGACCGCGGCTGAGGGAGATGGCACATCTGGCGCACACCGAGTACGAACTGCGCGGCCGCTCCACGCTGGACGTACGCGAAGTGCTGCGCGAGACGATGTTCGCCGCGACCGTGACCGGCTCCCCGGTCGAGAACGCCTGCCGCGTCATCGGGCGGCACGAGAGCGGCGGACGCGGCTACTACGCGGGGGCACTGGCCCTGCTCGGCCACGACTCCCTTGGCGGCACGCAGACGCTCGACTCCCCCATCCTCATCCGTACCGCCGACATCGACGCGCGCAGCGGCCGGCTGCGGGTACCGGTGGGTGCCACGCTCGTGCGCGCCTCCGACCCGGCGAGCGAGGTGGCGGAGACCCACGCCAAGGCGGCCGGGGTCCTCACGGCGCTGGGGGTGCGCGCGGCCGGGCCCCGTCCGCGGGGCGGTCCGCGCCCCCGGCTGGCGGACGACCCCCGGGTGCGGGCCGCGCTGGAGGGACGGCGCGCCGCTCTTGCACCCTTCTGGCTGCGGATGCGGGTGGGGCGGCCCGCCGGGACACAGTCGGCGCAGGTGCTGGTCATCGACGGCGAGGACACCTTCACCTCGATGCTGGCGCATCTGCTGGGCTCCACCGGACACCCGGTGCGGGTGCGGCGCTACGACGAACCGGGGCTGGCCGAGGCAGCGCTGCGGCACGAGGGGCCCGTGGTGCTGGGCCCGGGGCCCGGCGACCCACGCGATACGGCCGACCCGAAGATGCGGCTGCTGCGCGGTCTCGCCGCCGACCTGGTACGCGCCCGGCGGCAGCCGCTGCTGGGCGTCTGCCTCGGGCACGAACTGCTCGCCGCCGAGCTGGGCCTGGAACTGGTCCGCAAGCGACGCCCCCACCAAGGGACGCAGGAGACGATCGACCTGTTCGGACGGCAGGAGACGGTCGGCTTCTACAACTCCTACACCGCGCGCTGCGACGACGAGGCCGCCGCGGAACTGGCCCTGCACGGCGTCGAACTGAGCCGCGACCCGGCCGACGGCGACGTCCACGCCCTGCGCGGACCCGGCTTCGCCGGGGTGCAGTTCCACCCCGAGTCGGTGCTGACGCTGGACGGGGTGACGGTGACGGCGCACCTGCTGGCGGCGGTGAGCGAGACAGCGGCGAGCGCCGGACACCGCTGAAAGCGAAGGCGGGCGGCGGTCCGGAAGACGGCCCGGCAGTCCGGCGGGCGGGGGAGCCCGAGCAGGGATCCCCCGCTGCGTCCGTCAGCCGAAGAAGACGCCCGCCTCCTCGTAGAGGGCCGGGTCCACCGTCTTGAGCTTCTCGGTCGCCTTCGCGAGCGGGACGCGGACGATGTCGGTGCCGCGCAGGGCCACCATGCTGCCCCACGCCTCGTCCCGTACCGCGTCGATGGCGTGCAGGCCGAACCGGGTGGCCAGCCAGCGGTCGAACGCCGTGGGGGTGCCGCCGCGCTGGATGTGCCCGAGGACGGTGGTGCGGGCCTCCTTGCCGGTGCGCGACTCGACCTCCTTGGCCAGCCACTCGCCGACGCCCGACAGTCTGACGTGCCCGAAGGAGTCGGTGGAGCCGTCCTTGAGGACCATCTCCCCGTCCTTGGGCATCGCCCCCTCCGCGACGACCACGATCGGCGCGTAGCTCGCCTTGAAGCGGGAGGTGACCCACTCGCAGACCTGGCCGACGTCGAAGCGCTGTTCGGGGATGAGGATGCAGTTGGCGCCGCCCGCCAGCCCGGAGTGCAGGGCGATCCAGCCCGCGTGCCGCCCCATGACCTCCACCACCAGCACCCGCATATGGGACTCGGCGGTGGTGTGCAGCCGGTCGATGGCCTCGGTGGCGACGGTGACGGCCGTGTTGAAGCCGAAGGTGTAGTCCGTCGCGGACAGATCGTTGTCGATCGTCTTGGGCACGCCGACACAGCGGATGCCGTATTCGTCCGTCAGCCGGGCCGCCACGCCCAGGGTGTCCTCGCCGCCGATCGCGATCAGCGCGTCGACCTCGTACTTGGTGAGGTTCTCCTTGATGCGCCGGACGCCGTCCTCCTCCTTGAACGGGTTGGTGCGGGAGGAGCCGAGGATGGTGCCGCCGCGCGGCAGCGTGCCGCGCACCGCCGGGATGTCGAGCCGGACCGTCTCCCCCTCCAGCGGCCCCCGCCAGCCGTCGCGGAACCCGGTGAAGTCGTAGCCGTAACGCTGGACTCCCTTACGGACGACGGCCCGCATGACCGCATTGAGACCGGGGCAGTCGCCGCCGCCGGTCAGCACTCCGACCCGCATGGGATCTCCCTTCTCCGCATGGACGCGCCTGGACGCGGCGCCGTGATCAACCGTGTGCACGGCGCAACATCCGCCACGCTAGCGGTGATCCACGTCACACGGGATGCCGCGAGAGGCGGATTTCGTTGCCAGATGCGGGATTTGAGCCCCGGGCAATCACTCGTACGAAGGACAGGCGTCCGCGGCGCCCTGCGTCAGCCCCGCTGTCGCCGCTCTTCGCCCTCCGGCCCGCTCAGTCGTCCAGACCGCGCTCAGTCGTCCAGACCGCGCTCGATCGCGTACCGCACAAGCTCGACCCTGTTGTGCAGCTGCAGTTTCCCCAGGGTGTTCTGGACGTGGTTCTGCACGGTGCGGTGCGAGATGACGAGCCGCTCGGCGATCTGCTTGTAACCGAGCCCCTTGGCGACCAGGCGCAGCACCTCCGTCTCGCGCTCGGTCAGCTTCGGCGCCCGGGGGCCGTCGTCGGCGGCCGGCGCCGGATCGGCGGCCAGCCTGCGGTACTCGCCCAGCACCAGCCCGGCCAGCCCCGGGGTGAAGACCGGGTCGCCCAGCGCCGTACGGCGCACCGCGTCCAGCAGTTCCTGCGGGCCCGCCGACTTGACCAGATAGCCCGTGGCTCCGGACTTGACCGCCTCCAGCACATCGCTGTGCTCGCCGCTGGCCGACAGCACCAACACCCGCAGCCTGCTCTGCGGGCCGACCAGTTCGCGGCACACCTCCACCCCCGGCCTGCCCGGCAGGTTCAGGTCCAGCACCAGTACGTCGGGCGAGGTGGCGCGGGCCCGGCGGATCGCCTGCTCACCGTCGCCCGCGGTGGCGACGACGTCGAACCCGGCCTCGGCCAGGTCCCGTGCGACGGCCTCCCGCCACATCGGGTGGTCGTCGACGACCATCACCCGCACGGGCCGTGCGTCAGTTGTCATGTTTCGAAACCCTCATCTCCACTTCCGTCCCCTGTCCGGGCACCGACACCAGCTCCGCCGTACCGCCCAGGTCCCGCAGCCGTCCCCGGATGGACAGCGCGACACCCATCCGGCCCTCCGCCTCCGCGTCCGCCAGCCGTCCCTCGGGGATGCCCGGGCCGTCGTCCCGCACGGTCACGACCACCGCGTCCGGCTCGTCCTCCAGCAGGATCCACGCGTGCGCCTTGCCGCCGGAACCGTCACCGGCGTGCTTGGCCACATTGTCCAGCGCGGCACCGACAGCCGCGGCCAGCTCCCTGGCCGTCCAGGCGGGCAGCAGCACCGGGGCCCCGGGCTCGGAGAAGGTGACCCGGGAGGCGGCGTACGAGGACAGCAGCGCACGGACGTCGCAAGGGGCGGTGTCGGCAGCGTCGTCGGTGGCCGGCGGCACGCCGCCGGAGGGACCGCCCCCTTCCATGGCGAGCGCCGGGCGGTGGTCACCGGCGGGAGCGGGCCCCGGCTCCGGTGCCACCCCGCTGGAGACCAGGGCGCGCAGGGCCACTTCCTGTTCCCCCGCCATCCGGCCGAGCTGGGCCGCCTCGCCGCCCAGAGCCGTACCCCGGCGCTGCACCATGGCCAGCACCTGCAGGACGCTGTCGTGGATGTCCCGGGCGAGCCGCTCACGCTCCCGGGTCGCCGCCTCGATCCGCAGGGCGCGCGCCAGGGTGCGTTCGCTGGCCCGGGCCACTTCGATGACGTAGCCGATGGCGACACTCGCCACGCACACGAGCAGCACGTTGTGGAAGGTGGAGCGGGTGATGGTGCCGCGCTCGACGATGTTGGCGATCCCCACCAGTACCGAGGCGCCCGCGGCCCACCGCCAGCCGCCCTTGAGCGCGAAGGCGAGGACCGGGCCGGCGACCCAGATGGACGGCAGCGTGGGCCCCACCCGGGCGTGGCCGTCCACCAGCGGTGACAGCAGGATGCCGACGACGCCCAGCGCGATGTCCGTGACGAGGAACGGCAGCGTGCAGCGCTCGGCCGAACCGACGTGGCGCAGCGTGCCGAACGTCCAGCAGGCGAGGATCAGCAGGAAGACGCCACCGGGCACCGGCGCGCTGTACTCCTGGTGGCTCCAGGCGAAGACGCCGGCGATGTACAGGACGGCAAGGATCCGGTAGCCCGTCAGCGCCCGCCACAACGGCTGCTCGACGGACATCAACTGCGCAACCACGGTTCCCCCCACAACACCTTCCCGCCGCGAGGGCGAGGCCCCGGACGGCGAGAGTCCGGCGGTCCGGCGGCGGCCGGACTAGGCGGCCCTGTCGCCGCCTGCCTCGTCCTTCCCGGCCCGCTTCCTTGCGGCTCCCTCGTCCTGCGCGCCGGCTTCCTCCGCCTCGGCGGCCTCCGCGATCTTCGCGGCCTTCGCGGCCTCCGCGATCTGCCGCTTGGCCGCCGTCGCGTACATGTCCACGTACTCCTGGCCGGAGAGTTTCAGGATGGCGTACATGACCTCGTCGGTGACGGCCCGCTGGATGAACCGGTCGTTGTCCATGCCCTGGTAGCGGCTGAAGTCCAGCGGAGTGCCGATCCGGATGCCCGGACGCATCAGCTTGGGGACGACCTTGCCGGGCGGCTGGATCTTCTCCGTGTCGATCATCGCCACCGGGATCACCGGCGCCCCCGAGCGCAGGGCGACCCGCGCCAGACCGCCGGGCTTGCCCCGGTAGAGGCGGCCGTCGGGCGAGCGTGTGCCCTCCGGATAGATACCGAAGAGCTCACCGCGCTCCAGCACTTCGAGCCCGCTTCTGATCGCCGCCTCGCCCGCGCCGCGTACCCCGGAGCGGTCGACCGGGAGCTGGCCGACGCCCTTGAAGAACGCGGCCGTCAGCTTGCCCTTGACCCCCGGCGAGGTGAAGTACTCGGCCTTCGCGATGAAGGTGACCTTGCGGTCGAGGACGGCGGGCAGGAAAAAGGAGTCGGAGAAGGAGAGGTGATTGCTGGCCAGGATGGCGGGCCCCTCCGCCGGCACATTCTCCAGGCCCTCCACCCAGGGCCGGAACGCGAGCTTCAGCGTGCTGCCGACCGACAGCTTCATCGCGCTGTAGAACAACCTCGACCTCCTTGGTGGGACCCACCGACCCTATCCCGCCGTCGCGCCCCGGGATCCCCGCCGCCGTCATCCGCCGCGGTCATCCGTCGCCGTCCGACCGCCGGGTACCCGCCGGCTCCCGTGCGGAGTGCCCGAGTGCCCCCGTGGGACCTTTGGAGACTGCCGGAGTACCGGGCGACGAATTAGGGTGGCAGCACTCCTTGCCGAGCCCGACCGCTGAGCCTCTGGAGGCCCGCCGTGCCGCCCATCCTCCCCGGAGCCGAGCCATTCCGCCGCGACGGATCAGCGACCGGTGTACTGCTCTGTCACGGCTTCACCGGCTCCCCGCAGTCCCTGCGCCCATGGGCCGAGGACCTGGCCGGGCACGGTCTGACCGTCTCCCTGCCGCTGCTGCCCGGACACGGCACCCGCTGGGAGGACCTGGCGCTGACGAGCTGGGAGGACTGGTACGCGACCGTGGACCGCGAACTGCGGCTGCTGCGCGAACGCTGTGACCAGGTCTTCGTCTGCGGGCTGTCGATGGGCGGCGCGCTGGCGCTGCGGCTGGCCGCGCTGCACGGGGAGGCGGTGCGCGGGGTGACCGTCGTCAATCCGGCGATGACCTTCCCCCGGTTGCAGGGGTACGCCGTACCCGTCGGCCGCTTCCTCGCGCGGTCGGTGCCGGGCATCGTCGACGACATCGCCAAGGAGGGCCGGCACGAACTCGGCTACGACCGGGTGCCCACCCGGGCCGCGTACGCGCTGCGCAACTTCTTCCGCGTCGCCCAGCGCGACCTGCCGAAGGTGACGCAGCCGCTGCTGCTGCTGCGCAGCCGGACGGACCACGTGGTGCCCGCCGGCGACTCGGCTCTCGTCCTGGGCCGCGTCTCGTCCACCGATGTGACCGAGACCGTGCTGGAGCACAGTTTCCATGTCGCCACCCTCGACCACGACGCGGAGCGGATCTTCGCCGACACCCGCGGCTTCATCGACCGGCTCACCGCCGGGCAGGAGCCGGTCACCACGGTACGGAGCGCCCGTGACGGCGCGTGACCCGGACGAGGGCGAGCCCCGCGACCCGCACGAGCCCCAGGATTCCGCCGGCGCCGCAGGGAGCGGATCGTCCCTGCCGCCGGAGGAGGAGGCGGCCTGGGCGGCGATCGTCGCGGCGTACGGTGAGGAGCCGGCCGAGTCCGCCGAGTCCGGCGGCGGGGACGGCGGCGGGGACGGCGGCGCCGACGGCGTGAGCGGGGACGCCGGGGACGACGCCGGGGAGCCGGACGGCGACATGCTCACCAAGCCGCGGCCCGCGGCGGACGCGGAGCCGCCCACGCGCAGCTTCACCGTCTATGCGCCCGGGGCGGGGCCCCGCGACTGGCAGCCGGCACCGGACCCGGAGGAGAAGAGCGACGGAGAGGCGGACGACGAGGGCCACTTCGAGCCGCCCGAGCCGCCGCCGCTGCCCGAGACGGACACCACGACGAAGTTCGCCTGGCTGGCCGCGCTGGGCGGCCCGCTGCTGCTGATCGGCACCGTGCTGCTGCAGGCCGACATGGAATGGTGGATCGTCACCCTGGGGGTCGGCGGGTTCCTCGGCGGCTTCGCCACCCTGGTGACCCGGATGCGGGACGGCCGGGACGACGACGACTGGGACGACCCGGGCCGGGGCGCCGTGGTGTGAGCCCCGGGTGGGCGGGCGAAGGCCCGCTCACCGCGCGGGGAGGCGCAGGGCCGCCAGGACGGGGAGGTGGTCGGTGGCGGCCACCAGGTCCGCCGAGGTCACACCGGGCAGCCCGCGGGGCACACCGGCGCCCAGGACCTGTACGCCCTCCCCGGCGAAGACCGCGTCGATGCGCTGCACCGGTTCGGCGGGTGTCGAGGTGTGCTCGGCGCCCCACGGCGCGAGGTCCCAGGCGTCCCGCAGCCCCTCCCCCAGCAGGCCGAACGTGCGGCCGCCGGCCCGCTCGTTGACATCCCCGGCGGCGACCGTCGCCGGGGTGCCGAGCGCGGCGGTCCGCTCCAACAGCGCCCGGGCCTGCGAGCGCCGTTCGCGGGCCTGGAGGCTGAGGTGGAAGCTGACCACGCCCAGCCGGGCGACGGGGCCGAACCGCAGTTCGGCGGTGGCGAAGCCCCGCTGGTGCAGTCCGGGCGTACGCGGCAGCAGCACGTCCTCGGTGCGCTCGACGTGCGCACGCAGCGAGGCGAGGATCAGCGGTCCGGAGGCCGTCGCACCGCCGGTGACGTAGGTGAGGCCCGTGCGGCGCGCCAGCCAGGCCGCCCGCTTGCGCCAGCGGAAGAAGCGCGGCGCCTCCTGCACGCAGACGACGTCGGGAGCGCACGCCCGGATGATCCGGACGAGCGCTTCCCGGTCGTCCCGCAGGGAACGGATGTTGTAGCTGAGCAGCCGGACGACGGCGGAGCCGTCGGGCTCGGTACGGGAGGGCGGCAGGTCGGCGACCCGCGTGCCCTCCTCCGCTGTCCTCTCCCCCGTCATCGCGGCGGCCCCCCGGTCCGCTCAGCCCTGGCGGGCCAGGTCCGCGACGCCCACGAGACCCGCCTTGTTGCCCAGTTGGGCGGCGAGGACCTCGGCGTGCGGGCGCCAGCGGCTGCCGACCAGCCAGCGGCGGTAGGACTTGCGGATCGGGTCGAGCACCAGCTCGCCCTCGTCGGAGACGCCGCCGCCGACGATGAAGGCGCCCGGGTCGAAGAGGGAGGCGAGGTCGGCGAGACCGGCGCCCGCCCAGCGGGCGAGCTCGCGGAAGGAGTCGATGGCGACCGGGTCGCCCTGCCGGGCCGCCTCGCTGATGTGCTTGCCCCGGATGCCCTCGCTGGTGCCGTCGCCCAGCCCCAGCAGGATCGAGGCGTTGTCCGGGGTGGCGGTGGCGCGCTGCTGGGCGTAGCGCAGCAGCGCGCGCCCGGAGGCGTACTGCTCCCAGCAGCCCTGGTTGCCGCAGCCGCACAGCAGGCCGTCGGGGACCATCCGGATGTGGCCGAACTCGGCGGCCACGCCGTACCGGCCGCGGTGCAGCTTGCCGCCGATGATGGTGCCGCCGCCCAGGCCGGTGCCGATGGTGATGCAGACGACGTCCTCGTGACCGGTGCCGACGCCGAACTTGTACTCGCCCCAGGCGGCGGCGTTGGCGTCGTTCTCGATCACGACGGGCAGGTCGATGCGCTGCTCGACCTTGTCCTTGAGCGGCTCGTGCCGCCAGCTGAGATTGGGGGTGAACAGCACGGTGGCGCGCTTGTCGTCCACGTACCCGGGGGCGCCGATCCCGACGGCCTCCACCTGGTACTCGGCGCTGGCCTGGCGAACGGCGTCCGCGATGGCGTCGATCACGGCTTCAGGGGTGTCGGGGGTGGGCACCGTGCTGGTTTCGAGAATGGTGCCTTTCTCGTCGACAACGCCGGCCGCGATCTTGGTGCCGCCGATGTCGACCCCGATTGTGAGTCCCATGTGTCCCTCGGTCATCCGAATGTGATCCCCGCCGCCGCCAACGGTACCGGAGCACTCTGCGTTACCGGGCACGGTCGGGGCAGGGCCGCGTCCTTGTCCGCGGCACCGCTCACCGCTCAGCGCTCACCGCTGCGACGGCGGACCACTGCCGCTGCGGCGGGAGGGCGCCCCCGCTACTTGCCGCCGGGGCCCTCGTCCCCGGCCCCGTCCGCGTCCTCGTCCGGCTCGACCGCGATGTGCTCCTCGACGGCCTGCTCGGCGACGTCCGCGTCCAGGTCCGCCGCACGGGAGAGGTCGGCGGCCTCCTCGACATCGATCCGCTCGGCGTCCTCGGCGCCGGACGGCTCGCTCCAGCGGCGCTCCGACTCGTGGAC
>NZ_JAGPXJ010000115.1:0-18615 GCF_018070605.1 Streptomyces sp. B15 | reverse complement strand
ACCGAAGGCGAAGCCGGGCCGCCGAACGGCCGATGAGCCCCTTGGGCAGGAGTGGGAGAGCCACGTCTCGCAAGGCGGCCAGGGGCGGGGACGTCCAGTGCGCGGGAGCGCCGACCTGCCGGGAGCGGCGGGCGATCATCCGGGTGCGCGGCCTGCGGACGCGGTCGTATTCCTCCAGCCCCGCGCGCACCCCGAGGGTGTCCACCGCCGCGGCGAGGGTGACCGCGTCCTCAAGTGCCTGGCAGGCGCCCTGCCCCAGGTTGGGAGTCATGGCGTGTGCGGCGTCTCCGATCACTGCGACCTTTCCGGAGACGTAGGTGGCCAGCTCGGGCAGCTCGTACGTGTCGTGCTGCAACACCGCGTCCTCGTCCGCGGTGTTCAGGAGTGCGGGGATGAGGCCGTGCCAGTGTGCGAAGCGCTCGCGCAGCCGCTCCAGTTGGGTGCGCGAGCCGATCGGGGCGTTGGCCAGCGCGTAGCAGTAGATGCGGCCGTCCGGCATCGGCGCGTACCCGAATCGTTCGCCCCGGCCCCACGTTTCCACGCTCCCCTCGATGGGCTGGGGTGGCGCGATGAAGCGCCAGGTGGTGTATCCGACGTAGCGCGGCCCGGGGAAGTGGGGCCACAGGGAACGCCGGGTCGCGCTGTGCACGCCGTCGGCGCCCACCACGAGATCCGCGGCGTAGGTGCGTCCGCCGTGCCGGACCGTGCCGTCGGGCCGCACATCGCGCACCTCGGTGCCGGGCCGCAGCGCCTGCGCGGGCACGGCCGCGCGCAGGAGGTCGACCAGGGCGGCCCGATGCACGGTCGCCCACTGGCCGAAGCGGCGCTTCAGGTCGTCGATGTCGTTGCGGATCAGCCAGCTCCCGTTCGCACGACGGATGCCCGCCGGCGGATCGGCCGGCCCGCAGGAACGCAGACGGTCACCGAGGCCCAGCGCGTCCAGCGCGCGCAGACCGTTGGGCTGGATCGAGACTCCCGCGCCGATCTCGGTGAATTCCGGGGCCCGTTCGAGGACCTCCACCTGCCAGCCGCGCTGATGGAAAGCGACAGCTGCGGTCAGCCCGCCTATGCCACCCCCCACGATGATCACCTTCATCGCCGAGCCTCCTTGGTGGTCGTTGTGTTCCGGGGTCGTCGTGGGCCGTGGCGGACATGGGCGGACCTGGACAACCCCCACCACACGGCCGTGACGAGCAGCAGCACGAGAAGGACCCACCGCCAGTACTCCATGCACACTCCTTGGTGCGAAATCCTTAGAACCTCTAGAAAGCCTTAGAGCCTCTAGGTTGATTTAGAAGCTCTAAAGAAACATAGAGGCCCTAGGATGTCAACGGAGCCAACGGCCGACGGGGCCGACGGAGCGACAAGAGGGGTGACGATGTCCGCAGGGACCAGCAGCAGGCGGGAGAGGCTGCGCCGGGCGACGCTCGGGGAGATCCACGCGGCCGCGCGCAAACTCCTGGTCGAACAGGGGTCGGCTGCGGTGACCGTCAACGCGGTCGCCAGACAGGTGGGCATGAGCGGCCCGGCCCTGTACCACTACTACGCCGGCCACGACGAGTTGGTCGGCGCGGTGACCGCGGACTTCTTCCTCGAGTTGACCACGGCCATGGAGCACGCCCGTGACGCCCACGCCGACGCACCGGTCGGCGAACGCATCCTCGCGGCCTGCCGAGCCATGCGCGCCTGGGCACGCGCCCACCCCGCCGAGTTCGGCTGGATCTTCGCCAGCCCGATCACCCCGGCCAACCGGAAGTCCGACTCGGCGCGCCACCAGGCCGGGCAGCGTTTCGAGCAGGTCCTGCTGGACCTGACGGTCGAGCTGTGGAACACGCGACCGTTCCCGGTGCCCGAGCCGGACGACCTGCCCACGTCACTGCGCGAGCAACTGACCGCCTACTCCGCCGGCATCGACGGGCGCCTGCCCCCCGAGGCCGCGCACGTCTTCCTGTCCTGCTGGACCAGGCTGTACGGGCTGCTGTGCATGGAAGTCCTGCACCAACTGGACTTCGCCTACTCCGACCTGGAGCCCGTCTTCGAGGAGTGCCTACGCGATCTGTCCGACACCCTCGGCCTGCGCGCATAGGGGTCGAGTCGCCCGAGCTCCCGGGGGAAGCAGGACTGAGCACGATCGGCTCGGTGTTCCGCCCGCGACGGCGGATTCGGCGCCCGACTCCGCCGTCAAGTTTGGCTGAAGGTCCGTCGGTAGGCGCCCGGTGTGGTGCCCATATGCGTCCGGAAGCGGCGGCGCAGGTTGACTGCCGAGGTGAGTCCGACACGGGTGGCGATGGCCTCGACCGGCAGGTCGGTCTGCTCCAGCAACACCCGCGCCGCGTCGATGCGCCGGCTGAGCAGCCACTGTCCCGGGCTGGTACCGAGCTGTTCGGCGAACCGCCGGGCAAGAGTACGGCCGGAGAGCCCGGCGCGTTCGGCAAGGCAGCCGAGCGTCAGTCGGGTGTCGAGCTTGGAGGTGGCCCACTCCAGCACCGGCGCCAACGACTCGTCCGCCTTGGCCGGAACGGGCTGTGCCGCGTACTGGAGTTGACTGCCCTCCCGGTGCGGCGGCAGCACCATGTTTCTGGCGATCTGGGCGGCGTAGGCCGCGCCGTGGTCGGAACGTACCAGGTGCAGGCACAGATCGATGCCCGCGCCGGTTCCGGCGCTGGTCGCCACGTCGCCGTGGTCCACGAACAGCACGTCGTGGTCGATCCGCACCTCGGGGAAGGCGGCCGCGAGTCGGGCGGTGTCGCGCCAGTGGGTGGTGGCGCGGCGGCCGTCGAGCAGTCCGGCCTGAGCGAGCACGAAGGCGCCCGTGCAGATGGCGACGATCCTCGTCCCGCGCCGGTGGGCGGCCCGCAGCCCCGCGGTGACGGTCGGTGGCACGGGAGCCCCGGGCGGCTGCCAGCCGGGGACGACCACGGTGTCCGCCTGCTCCAGGGCCTCCAGCCCAGCGTCGACGAGCATCTCGTAGCCGACCGTGGTCTGCACAGGGCCTGGGTGTTCGGCGCAGATCCGGAAGCTGTAGCGGGGCGGCTCGTCCCGCGGGACGGTGCCGAAGACCTCGGTGGCGCAGGCGAGCTCGAACGGTGACTGCGGCGGGTTGAGCAGGGCCACCACCCGATGAGGTCTCATGGCACGAATGTACCCCCAGACGTCTTTCTTGACTCTCGGCCGCTCGGCGCGCACAGGCCACAGTGGTCCCATGAGAAAGACCACCGAAACGACAGTGCTGCGGACCGAAGTCCAGGTCGACGGCGAACCGACCAGCTATCTGACCGCGGGGCACGACGGACCGCCCGTCCTGCTGCTGCACGGCACATACTGGAGCCGTGTCTGGCTCCCCGTGCTGGGCCACCTCGCCGACGCGGGGCTGCGGCCCCTCGCCGTCGACCTGCCCGGACTGGGACGCTCAGGAGGCCGACTCACCCCGGAAGCAGCCACGGTTCCAGCCCTCGCCGACTGGGTGACACGATTCGCCTCCGCGCTGCACCTCCCCCGCCCCGTCGCCGTGGCGGGCCACGACATCGGTGGCGCCACCGCCCAGCACCTTCTCGCCCACGACCTGCTCGAAGTGTCCCGGCTCGCCCTGGTCAACTCGGTTCTCTACGACTCCTGGCCCGCACCCCACGTGGCCCGGTTCCGGGAGGGGGACACCGCCGAGGACGTGCTCGCCGCCCGCCGGCAGGCGGTCACCAGGGTGCTGGGCAGTGCCGCCACCGAGCCGTTGATCGCGGACTATGTGGACCCGTGGACCGACGGACGGGTTCGCCGCTCCTGGATGGCCCTGGCGGCGGCGGCCGACAACCGCTACACCCTCGACCTCGTTCCCGCACTGCGGCGGTCCACCACGCCCAAGCTGCTGATCTGGGGCGAGGACGACCTCCACGAGAAGGTCGAATACGCCGAACGGTTCGCCTCGGAGATCCCCCACACCTCACTCGTCCGCATCCCACATGCGGATCACATCCCCACGGAGAACGCCCCCGCCGACATCGGCCGCGCGCTCACCGACTTCTTCACGGCGTAGACGTCTGCCACTCGTCACGCGATCTCGCTACGCGACCTCGCCACACCGCCGTCATGGTTCGGCCGGCCTTTGCTGCGGCGACGTCAGCAGAACCCGACTGCAGCCCGACGGGACGATCCCCATGGGCACCCCAAGTCCACCGGCATTCTCCGGAGACGTCTCTTCGGAAAGTGAAGCGAGAAAGTCCCGGGGTTCCTTGGGGCCCGTGCCCCTTGAGGGTTCAGGCCTCGTCGTGCCGAGTGGCCGACCAACCGGCGACGATGGCGCCACACACCAGCGACCGAGTGCAGCCGTCACCGACCGCCCGTCAGCAATCAGCGACCCATCCACGACATACGGGGTGAGCGGCCCTCCACGACGCCGCCCGGCGGATCCTGGCACTTCTTGACGAACGGCGCGCCGCCACCACCTCGAAGGAGTGAAGGGCCCGCCCTGATGGGTCTAACCAGGCGCCTGTCGTGTCAGAAGGGGCACCACAATGCCGTCGACGATCCGTTCGATGGCCTCGTCGGACACGGGCTGCAGCGTCATGAGGACCTCGTTCCGGAAGAGATCGCGTTCGGCGATGGCGGCGGCTCCCGGCGGGCCGGGCAGGCGGCGGCACTTGTGGTGATCGTGGCCGCGAAGCTCGATGTGGGCTCCACCCGCTGCGTGAGCCGGACCCGGCTGGGGTCGGCTCGGGCAGGCCGCCTGACCCGGCCCGCTGCTTTCGACGTCACATAGCCTGCGGCCATGACTGAGACACTGACGCCGACTCCCGATGACGCCTTCGAGATGCTGCTGGCCGGCAACCAGCGGTTCGTCACCGGTTCGCCCGAGCACCCCAACCAGGACGCCGCGCGCCGCACCGCAACCGCACCGGGGCAAAGCCCCTTTGCGGTGCTGTTCGGGTGCTCCGATTCCCGGCTGGCCGCCGAGATCATCTTCGACCGGGGACTGGGCGACCTGTTCGTGGTACGCACGGCCGGACATGTGGTCGGTGCGGAGGTCCTGGGCAGCATCGAGTACGGGGCGAGCGTGCTGGACTGCCCGCTGGTCGTGGTCCTGGGCCACGACTCGTGCGGCGCGATCGCGGCGGCCAAGGAGGCCGCCGACGGCGGCAGGGCGCCCGCCGGCTTCGTCCGTGACGTCGTCGAGCGGGCGACCCCGAGCGTGCTGGCCGCCCGCGCCGCCGGACGCGGCCAGGACGAGGAGATCCTTCACGAGCACATCCGGCACACCGTGGACCTGCTGCTGGACCGCTCCCGGGTCCTGGCCGAGAAGGTGGCGGCCGGCCGCCTCGCCGTGGTGGGTCTGTCCTACCGGCTGGCCGACGGCAGCGCGGAACTGGTCGCCTCCCACGGCCTGAGCAAGCCTGCTGACTTTGCACGGTAGTACCCGGCGGGCCCGCCCCGGTCGTACGGGCGGGCCCGCGCGGTGTCGTCGGCCCCGGTGCGTGGAATGCGCCGAGGAGCATCCCGGCGCACGTCATGCGGCGAGCGGAACGGTGGAAGAATCGGGAAGGTGACCGCACGAACCAGTGACATCGACATCGGCAAGGCGGCCGGTGTGCTGCGCGCCGGGGGCCTGGTGGCCCTCCCGACCGAAACCGTCTACGGGCTGGGCGCCGACGCCGAGGACTCCACCGCCCTCGCGCGTGTCTTCCAGGTCAAGGGGCGCCCGCCCACTCATCCGCTGATCGTCCATATCGGCGGCGCGGAGCACCTCGGCGACTGGGCCGAGGACGTGCCCGCGGCGGCGCGTCTGCTGGCCGAGCACTTCTGGCCGGGCCCCCTCACGCTGGTCCTGCGGCGCGGGCACCGGGTACCTCTCGAAGCAACCGGTGGCCTGCAGACGGTGGCCGTGCGCGTGCCCGGCCATCCCGTCGCGCTCGCGCTGCTCAAGACCTTCGGCGGCGGTGTGGCGGCACCCTCTGCCAACCGCTTCGGCTCGGTCAGCCCCACCACGGCGGACCACGTTCGCGCGGAGCTCGGGGACGGGGTCGACTTCGTGCTGGACGGCGGCCGCTGCGGGGTCGGCGTCGAGTCGACCATCGTCGACGTCACGGGCGATGTCCCGAGCATTCTGCGGCCGGGCGGAGTGACGCGCGAGGATCTCGAAGCGGTCCTGGGGTACCCGCTCGCGGTCCCCTCCACCAGCCGCGTCCGCGTGCCGGGCCAGCATCCCTCCCACTACGCGCCGCGCGCCCGGGTCGTCCTCGTCGAGCCCGAGAGCCTCATCGCCGAAGCGGAGCGCGCGCGGCAACTCGGGCACCAGGTGGGCGTCTTCCTGCCTCCCTCCCTCGCCGACGCCCCGGTCAAGGCGCACGCCCAGGTGACGGTCCCCACCTCGATGGGCGCCTACGCGCGCGGGCTGTACGGGTTCTTGCGCGAGCTCGACCAGCAAGGGTGCGACCTCATCGTCGCGTCGCTGCCGGCGGAGGAGGAGCTGGGACTCGCGATCGCCAACCGGCTCCGCCGCGCCGCAGGGCCCCGGCCCTCCGGCGGCGGCCTGCGGCCCCCGGGCGACCCCGCCACAGCCGACCAGGACGAGGACGGGTGAGCAGGAGCGACGAAGGCCAAGGCGCGACTGGGTGCCAGGGCGCGTCAGCCCGGGTGGGCCGCGCGTCGGCGGCCGGCCGCAGCGCGTACGCGGGTCGATCGGCGTCGGGGATGCGGCCGAGGTAGGTGTGGCCGGCGGCCATGTGACACCAGGCGGGCAGGTCGAACGGGGCGGCCGGGTCGGTGGCGACGGCGTGCACTACGGTGCCCGGCGCGACGCCGTCGAGCTGCCGGCGCAGGCGGGAGCAGGAGGGTGACGCAGAGCAGGTCGGTGCCGTCGACGGTGAGGTCCGGTGCGGGTGTCGCGGTCATCGGGGCAGGGTCTGGGTGATGCGCCACAGGCGGCGGGGCAGGTCGCCCTCCTCGAAGGCGTGGATCTCGTTGAGGGTCCAGCCGTTGGCGAGGGCGTCGACCAGGTCGCGGTCGAAGAAGTGGACGGCCGGTGCGGAGGGCTGCTCGCCGTACATGCCGGGGTGGACGGTGTAGGTGTCCTGCCAGTGCTGCCGCTGGGTCTCGGCCAGTTCCTGCTCGTCCGCCACCGTCTTCGACCTCCCGTTCGCGTCCGGAGGCCAGCTTGGATGTGCCCTGATAGCGGCCGGTCAGTGGCCGCGCGGTGCGTACATGATCAGGGCCATGCCGGCGAGGCAGACGAGGGCGCCGGTGATGTCGTAGCGGTCGGGGCGGTAGCCGTCGGCGATCATGCCCCAGGCGATCGACCCGGCGACGAAGATCCCGCCGTACGCGGCGAGGATGCGGCCGAAGTTGTCGTCGTGCTGGAAGGTGGCCACCACGCCGTAGAGGCCGAGCGCGATGACACCGGCGCCGATCCAGATCCAGCCCTTGTGTTCGCGGATGCCCTGCCACACCAGCCAGGCCCCTCCGATCTCGAACAGGGCGGCGACGGCGAACAGGGCGACGGAGCGGGCGACGATCACAGTGCGGGTCCTTCTGGCGGGCAGCGGAAGCAGGGCAGGAAGAGGGGTGGTGCGGGCGGGTCAGGCGGCCGGGCCGAACAGTGCGGCGAGCAGCGCGGCTCCCTCGGACGGGGCCCGCACCTGAAGGTGCAGGACGGGTCCGTCGAGGTGGAGGCGGAAGTCGAAGAACGGGCAGCACTGCTGCTCGGCAGCGGCGAGTCCCGCGACGGCCCCGGCCCGGTCGGCGGGCAGAGTGAGGCGGATGCCCTCGTCGGTCTCCTGCCGCTCGGCGCCGTCGGTCAGCCGCCGCCACTGGGCGGTGCGCTCGCCCAGGCTGTCCCTGCTCAGGGAGCAGGCCACCGGCGCATGCCGCCACCGTTCGCTGTCCTGTTCAGCAGCTCGGCGGCTGGGCTGTGCGGTGCCGTCGATCGGCCGGTCGCCAGGCGGGGCGGGAGCGAGAAATCCGCACTCCGGATCGCAGCGGCCGGGCCGGTCGGGCAGCGCGTCGAGGTGGTCCAGCGCCTTGTGCAGGGTGGCGGTGAACGCGGCCAGCTCGGTGGCGCGTGCCTCGGCGTCCGCGATGCGGGCGGCGATCCGTGGTCGCAGATCGGCCTTCACCTGCGCGCACGCGCCGGACTCCCATACCGCCAGCAGCTCAGAGACATCCTCCAGCGGCAGTCCGAGGTTCTTGGCTGCGCCGATGAACGCGAGGCGCTCGACGGCGTCCTCGCCGTAGAGGCGGTAGCCGGCCGGGGACCGGTCGGCGGGCAGCAGCCCGGCGCTCTCGTAGAACCGCAGCGTGGTGGCCGGAACGCCGGAGCGCTCGGCGAGCTGGGAGATCCGCATGGTGCTCACGAACCGACGGTAAACCTTCGACTCGGCTCGAAGGTCAAGGGCGATGAGGCCCAGGCCTGGGGCAGCGGATATCGCTTCGAGCTGGCGGGTACGGGGTGGCGGGGTGCGGGGTGGCACCGGAAGACATATCAACGTCCGTTACTGCTCCCCGGCGTCTTGGGCAGGGTGCGCCGTGCGGTGACCGGGCGCCGGGAGCCGTAGAACACGCCAGCGTCCCACGGTCGGGGTGGTGGGCGGCCGTGCGGATCGCGGAGAGTACCGCCGAATGGGAAGTTAGGTTAGCCTTCCCTTGTTTTTCTTGAGGGCTTGGCTGAATCCCACCACTCCCCTGCCACTCTCCCGCGCGAAAGAAGCTCCCCATGCACCCAGCGACCTCCCGGCCCGCCGCCCTGTCCACGCCCTCCCGTCGCCGACTGCTCGCCGCCGGAGGCGCACTCGCCCTCGCTCCGCTGCTCAGCGCCTGCGGCGACAACAAGGACAGCGGCTCCCGGGCGGGAGGGGACGCGGAGGGCGGGTCCTGGTCGTTCAAGGATGACCGGGGCCGTACGGCGAAGTCCGGCCATCGGCCGAAGAGGATCGTCGCTTATGTCAGCACGGCGGCTGCACTGTACGACTACGGCATCGAGTGCACAGGAATCTTCGGGCCAAGCAAGCCGGTGGGGGGCAAGCCCAACCCGCAGGTCGGAGACATGAACGTCTCCGACCTGACGAGCCTGGGAACCGCGTTCGGCCGGTTCGACCTCGAGAAGTACGCCGCCCTCAAGCCCGACCTGCTGGTCAGCAACATGTTCCCGGCGCCGGACCTCTGGTACGTCCCGCCGGAGAGCAAGGAGAAGATCCAGAGGCTCGCCCCCACCATCGGCATCGACATCGCCCGCACGTCCCTGCTCGACCCGCTCAAGCGCACCGCCGAGCTGGCCGAGTCCCTCGGCGCGGACATGAGCGCGAAGAAGGTCACGGACGCCGAGGCACGCTTCGACAAAGCCGCCAAGACCCTGCGCGCCGCAGCGAAGGCCAAGGGGGGCCTCAAGGTGATGGCGATCACCGGCGACCCGGACAACCTGTACGTCGCGGTCCCCGACTCCTACAGCGACCTGCACTACTTCAAGGATCTGGGCGTGGAGTTCGTCGAGGGCAAGAAGTCCGACGAGTTCGGCTTCTGGGAGTTCCTGAGCTGGGAGAAGGCCGACAAATACCACGCCGATCTCATCATGGTCGACAACCGCTCCACCGCCCCGTCCCGCAAGAAGCTGCGGGAGAAGGCCACCTGGCGCGAACTGCCCGCGGTCGAGGCCGACCAGCTCACTCCCTGGTCGATGGAAGAGCGCTTCAGCTACGCGGGCTTCGCCCCGGTCCTGGAACGTCTTGCCGCCGCCATCGACAAGTCGAAGAGGCTCAACGCCTGACTCCTGCGCCCGCCGGCCGAGGCCGGCGGGCCGGTAGCAGGGCTGGCCCGACCGCTTGGTACCCCTTCCTCTCGCAACCCGCTATCGGTACTCGACATGACGGCTCGAACGGGCAGCCTCGGCCGCACCGCCGGCCTTCCCACCTGTCGCGGGGGCAGTGGCTCGTACGGGATGCGCTCACCGATCACAGCGGCGGAACCGCGCCGGATTCGCACCGGCTTCCTCGTTCCACCGTCACCCTGTCGGCGCTCATCATTTCCTCGGTCGGATGCCCGGATCATTCGGGCTCGGGAGCGTGCGGGCCCGTCGAGGGGGGCTCGGCCGGGCGTTCCCGGCCGCCGTCATGACCCGACGCCACCACGATCAGCAGGCCCAACACGGCGGCCACTGCGGCTGCCCGGCCTGCGGCCCGCCCCAGCCAGCCCGGCAGCGACACCCCCTCGCGCCGCCTGGGCGCGTGCAGCCGTTCGGCCCGCCGGGCGGGCCGCAGCAGACGCAACAGCAGCAGTACAGCGACGGGGAGTTGCAGTAGCCACAGAACGGTGCGCGGCCACTCGCCGTACCAGACATTGGTGCCGTACAGCAGTGTGTGCCAGACGCTGAGCACGTAGACGACGATCACGAAGCGGTGCAGCCGACGCCAGGTGTTCGCGCCGATGCGGTGCCGGACGTAGAAGAGCAGCCCGAGTGGAACCGCCAGATACAGGGCGCCCTGGCCGATCGGGATCGCGACCCGGCCGGTGCCCGAGTCGTACCAGCCGGGCACGAACGCGTCCGCGAATCCCACCCACAGCCGCTCGGCCCACGCCAACTGGGCCTCGTAGCATACGAGTTCGGCCGCGAACATCAGCGCGTGCGCAAACATCAGGGCCATCGCGGTCAGGCTCGTGGTGCGGTGCCAGCGTTCCAGGGCCTGCCGGGAGACCGGCAGCCGGGTGGGGCGCGGCCCCGACAGCAGCAGACCGAGCATGACCGTGCCCCAGGCCCACAGCAGACCCGACCAGCCGAACGCCTGGCTGAGCAGGTACATCCAGTACGTGCCGGGGTCGTCCATGAACGGCATGACCGCGACTGTCGCCGAGTCACCCGACTCCATGCGCGCGTAGAGGAATACGAAGACGGCCACCGTGACGACGACCGCCGCACTCGCGTCGGGCAGTGCCGCCCGCAGGTCGGCGCGCAAGGCGGCGCCGTCCGCCGGACGCCTGTCACGGGCGGGTGGCGAGCTCGTGCCGTCGTCCTCCGGCCTCGTCTCTGACAGCATCCTGGGCCTTCCGGGCGGTACACCGGCGGACTGTGTGCCTGTGGGGCGAACCGGAACCAGTGTCACCAAGTGGGCCGGGATTGCCGAGGCGACATCCGGCCAGAGTGATTCCGGCGCTGACCGGGCCGGCTGAGCTGCCGCGAGGTCCTCGCACCCGCCCGTGCACCGATCACATCCGGACAACCGGCGATACGCCCCCTGCCGCAGCGGCGCGGGCCACCCTAGGCTGAGGCGTGCAGTCGGTTCGTGCCATCCGTCCGACCGGATCTGGGCGGCACGACGCAAGAGGGAACCCGGTGGGAATCCGGGACTGTCCCGCAGCGGTGAGTGGGAACGAACGCCGTCAACAGCACTGGGCCCCTGGATCGGCGGGGTCGGGGAAGCGACGGCCAGTAGGTATCCGCCGGATTTTCCGGCGGGTGGGCTCACAAGTCCGAAGACCTGCCACTGCGCCCGCGCGTGAGGTGCGGGCTGTGAACGGTGACCTCGAGGACTGGGTTGGCGGTATCGACGGCTGCACGGCCTACGCTGTGCCGCGCCTCCTTCCCGGTGGTGATTCGGGGCTCGGGACCAGGAGGAGGACGTGCCCCGTGAGCGCGCGAGTTCCCGTCGTCCGCACGGTGTCCGGCGTCTGCCACGGCACGCTGGGTGAGCTGTACCAGGGCCCGCTGCGGGCGGGTTCCGAGCCGGACATCGCGGTGGTGTCCTTTCCCGTGGACCGTCACTCCTGGGTGCACTTCACCCCGGGGACGGCGGCGCCGAACCGGCTGCCCCTCGGGGAGAAGTCCGCGACAGCGGCCCGGCTCTTCCTGGAGCACTTCGGACTCACGCTGCCGCCGGGCCACTGGCGCGCCCACTCTGATCTGCGGGTGGGCGTGGGGATGGCGAGTTCCACCGCCGACATCGTGGCGACACTGCGCTGTCTGTTCCGGCTCTTCGCCCTGCCCTACGACACGGACGTGGTCCTCGGGGTCCTGGCGGCGATCGAGCGTGCCGACAGTGTCTTCCTCGACGAGTTCGCCCTCCACCTCAGCGGCCGGCACCGCGTGATCCGGCGGCTGGGCACGGACATCGGCTTCCACACCGCTCACATCACCGAGCCCGGGACGGTGGACACCGCCGCCGTCACCGACCTGCTCCTGGGGCACTACCGGCGGCACGGGGAGGAATACGGGCGCTGCCTGACCGACCTGCTCAAAGGGTTCGCCTCCGGAGACCCGGCCGCCGTCGCACGGGCGGCCACCACCAGCGCCGCCCTGTCGCAGAAAGTGCTGCCCAAGGCGACGTTCGACAGCATGCTCGCGCACCGGGAGCGGTTCGGCGCCGACGGCATCTTCGTGGCCCACACGGGCTGCCTGATCGGCTATCTGTTCCCCGACCGCCCCGACGCCGCACTCAAGTCGGAACTGTCCGCCTTCTTCCACTCGCTCGGCCACCAGTGTTCCTTCGCCCAAGGAGGCTACGGGTGATCCACCCCCACATCGCCGACGCCCTCAAGGCCCCCGATCTCGTCCGGCTCACCGACGCCCTCGTCCTGATCCGGTTCGAGTCGATGAAGATCTACTCGGCACTCGCCGCCGTCCGCCACCTCCTGGAGCGGGGCACGATCCGCCCGGGACAGACTCTGATCGACAGTTCCAGCGGTATCTACGCCTACGCCCTTGCGCTGGCCTGCCACCGCTACGGCACGCACTGCCACATCGTGGCGTCCACCACCGTGGACACCACCACCCGCGCCCAGTTGGAGATCCTCGGCGCCACCGTGGAACAGGTCAGGCCCTCGGAGAACCTCAAG
This sequence comes from Streptomyces sp. B15, assembly GCF_018070605.1. NCBI lineage: Bacteria > Bacillati > Actinomycetota > Actinomycetes > Kitasatosporales > Streptomycetaceae > Streptomyces > Streptomyces sp. B15. The sequence goes on along the minus strand of NZ_JAGPXJ010000115.1, from coordinate 5,814 downwards.
CTGGACCAGGAGCTGCGGGTGCGGCGGGTGCGGGAGATCCTCGCCGACCACCCTGACTGGCACTGGATGCGCCAGTATCACGACGACATCCACTACCTCGGCTACCACGAGGTCGCCGACCGCATCACGGCCCTGTTCCCCGCGACCGCGTTGACCGTCGTCGGCGGAGTCGGTTCCGGAGCCTCGACGGGCGGCCTCGTGGAACGCCTGCGCGCCACCGACCCCTCGGTTCGGCTGGTCGGCGTTCAGCCGTTCGGCAGCGTCACCTTCGGCAGCCAGGACCACCAGGACCCGGAGGCGATCATCGCCGGCATCGGGTCGTCCATCGTCTTCGACAACGTCCGCCACCAGCTCTACGACAGCCTCCACTGGCTGGACTTCACCCATGCCATGTCCGGCACGGTCGCCCTGCTGCGTGACCACGCCGTCTTCGCCGGGCTGTCCACCGGCGCCGGATACCTCTCCGCCACGTACGAGGCACGCCGCCACCCCGACCGGCTGCACCTGGTGGTCGGCGCCGATACCGGTCACCGCTATGTCGAGCGCGTCTTCGCCCGGCACACCGAAGCCCTGGACCCCGCCGCACTGAAACCGGTCGAGATCACCGCACCCGAGGAGATGTCCATGCCCTGGTCCACGATGGCCTGGCGGCGCACGGCCTGCCCGGCGGGCCGGAAGGGGCGAGCGGCATGAGCGTCGTCTGCCTGGAGTCACTCACCTTCGGACTCGGACACCTGGCGCGCGCTGCCGACGCACTCGGCGAGCGACTGATGCTGCTCACGCGCGACCGCTCCTTCTACACGTACGAGTTGGAGCGCCTTCCGAAGGACGCCCTCGATGTCGTGGAGATCGACACCTTCGACATGGAACGGGTGGCGGGCCTGCTGCGGCACACTCCCGGCTTGCGCGGCCTGATCAGCTCCACCGACACCTGGACGCTGGTCGGCGCCGAGCTCACGGACCGTCTCGGCCTGCCCGGGCTGGATGCGGCCGCGCTACGGCTGACCAGGGACAAGGCGGCAGTACGCAACCGCCTGCACGATGCCGGGCTGACGCGCGGGCGGGCCGCGGACGTCATCGGCACCGGCACGGAGCCGCGGGAGTCGCTGCTCAAGGAGGTCGGACTGCCCGCCGTTGTGAAGGACTCGGCGGGCACCGGGAGCCAGAATGTCTGGCTGGTCGGCGACGAGCCGGAGCTGGTGGCCGCCTTGGAGGAGGCGACCGGCCGGGAGCTCAAGGGACGCCTGTTCGCGGAACCGTACTTCAGCGGGCCGGTGTACAGCGCCGAGACCCTCACCTGGACGGGCCGGACGCGGCTGCTGGGCGTCTCCAGCCGGCTGATGTCTCCGGAGCCGTACTTCCGGGAGGAGATCACCGCGTTCCCCGTGGCCTTCCCGCAGGCCCGGCGGGCCCTGCTGGAGCGATGGCTCGGTGAGGTACTCGCGGCGATCGGCTATACCGACCGGTTCGCCCACGTGGAGTTCGTACTGACCACCGGCGGCCCGGAAGTCGTAGAGATCAACCCCCGGATCGGGGGTGCACTGGTCGGCGAGGGAATGTGCCGGGCGCTCGGCGTCAATGTGTACGAGGCGATGATCGAGGCCGCGCTCGGCCACCGTCCCCGCCTGATGGAGGCGGACCCGCCCGGCGGTCCGGCCGTCGCATTCGTGCTCGGCTACCCGGCCACGCCGGGGGTGTTCACCGGCGTCGCCGGGCTGGACCGGCTGGCGGACATGCCGGGATCACCGGTCTGGTACCCGGTCAAACGGGTCGGCGACCCGGTCGAGCATCTGACGGACAGCCGCGGCTACGCGGGCATCGTCTACGCCGAGGCCGAGACCGCCGAACTGGCCACGCACCACGCGGTGGCCGCCTCCAACGCCTTGACGGTGCTCACCGAGCCGTTTCCGCCGCCCGAGGCCACCGGCCGCCGCGAGGCGTCCGGTGGGTGAACGCGCGGCAGGCACAGCAGGGTTGCGGGCCGCGCTGTCCACGCTCGACGGCCCGCTGCGTTTCCTGCTGCTCAGCTCGTTCCTGATCCCGCTCGGCAGCTTCATGGTCCTGCCCTTCATGTCGGTGTTCCTGCACGAACGGCTCGGCATGGGGCTCGGCACGGTGGGTGTCGTGCTGGCGGTGGCGTCCCTGGTGCAGTTCTCCGGGGGGATCGTGGGCGGGGCCCTCGCGGACCGGATCGGTTTGCGCCGCACGATGCTGTGGGCGCTGCTCATCCGCACGGCCGGATTCGCCGGGCTTCTGCTGGCCCTGCGCTGGCCGCCCCTGGCCGTCGGCGCCCTGGTCCTGACGTGCTGCGGCGCCGCGCTGTACCTGCCCGCCAACAAGGCCTATCTCGTGCACGGCGTGGACGACGAGCGCCGCCCGGCGTTCCTGTCGGCGGGCAACGCGGCCCTCAACGCGGGCATGGCCGTGGGGCCGCTGATCGCCGGACCGTTCGTGCTGTCCTCGCCCGGCTGGCTGTTCGTCGCCGTCACGGCGCTGTTCGTCCTGGTCACCGCCGGCCACGCGCGGCTTCCCCCGACCGGCGGACAGGAGCAGTCGGGCGGGCCGACGAGCGAACGGGGCCTGCTGGCCGGGGTGGCCGTCCTGCCGTTCGCCGCCAACGTGCTCGCCTTCTACCTCTACTTCCACTTCCAGCATTTCCTGGCGGTGTACGCCGTGGAGCGGGCTTCCAGCGCGTTCTACAGTCTGGTCCTGCTGCTCTGCTTCACGCTGGTCATCGTCGTACAGCCCCTCGCGTCCGGCCTGATCCGGCGCATGCCGTACACAAGGGCACTCACGGTCGGCTTCATGGGCCTGGCGGCCGGGCTGGCCCTCCTGGCGATCGGCACCCCGCCGGCGCTGCTGGCTGGCGGGGCGTTGATCACTCTGGGCGACATCGTCCTGTTCCTGAAGAACGACCTGGAGGCGCTGCGCCGCAGCCCGCGTTCGGACGCCGTGGTCTTCGGCCAGCAGCGGCTGGCCGCCGGGCTCGGCGCCTGCGCGAGCGGGGCGCTGGGCGGGCAGCTGTACGGCCTCACCGAGCGCTCAGGAAACACCGGCTGGTTCTGGCTGCTGGGCGCCGCACAGTGTCTGCTGCTGCCCCCGGTACTGCTGGCGCTGCGCGCTCGCACACCGAAACATCGCCACCCGCACGATGACGAAGGAGTACTGATACCGCATGACACGGACGGGCGGGTTCCAGGACGATGACTTCTGGACCGAGTTCCACGACTTCCTCTTCTCCGAGCAACGCCACGCGCAGGCCGAGGAACTGCTCGACACCTCTCCCTTGCTGTCCTTCCCCGCCGACGCCCGGGTGCTGGACATGTGCTGCGGACCCGGTGTGTTCACCGTGCCGCTCGCCCGCCGGGGCCACGACGTCACGGGGGTGGACACCAGTGGGGCCATGCTGGATCGGGCACGAAAGCGAGCGGCCGAGGCAGGGGTCCGGGTCGCGTATGTGCGGGCCGACGCACGCGAGTACGAGAATCCGGGCGGCTTCGACGTCGTCCTCAACCTGTTCACCTCGTTCGGTTACTTCGAGGACCCCGCCGACAACGCCCGCATGCTGCGCACCATGTATTCCTGCCTGGCCCCCGGCGGCACCCTCGTCCTGGATCTCGCCGGCAAGGAGTTGCTGGCCCGCAAGGTCACCCCGCCCAAGGTGGTGCGGCGCGGCGAGGACCTGATGGTGCAGACCGACACCGTGCTGGACGACTGGGCCAGGCTGCGCAGCGACTGGGTACTGGTCCGGGGCGAGCGGGTGACGCGGGCCACCCTGGTGTGGTTCGTGTACAGCGCGGTGGAGCTGCGGCGGATGGCACAGGAGGCGGGGTTCGGCCGGGTGGAGGTCTTCGGCGGTTTCGACGGCCGCCCCTACGACGAGAACGCCGAGCGGCTGGTGCTGCGGGCGATCCGAGAGGCGTAGGACGGGCAGGGGCGCTTCGGCGGGTTCGCACGCCCAGTTGGCCGCGTATCGGCAGACCGCAGCATCAGCGCGGATCCTTCCTCCTCGTGATCGTTGGTGCCCCGGCGGCGACCGACAAGGAACGCCGTCTTGCGCTGCGTTAGCCAACTGGGCATGCAAAAGGACTCTGTCCGCACAATTGGGTGTTCAACTCGGCGACGATCATCGACAAAGAGCCGGGAAACCAGGAGGGCGCAGTGCGCGGCAGCGCGAGAAGTCCTTCGACCGCAAACGGGACACGGTGGACTTCGCCACCCAAGGACCGGCTGGAGAACCTCAGCGTCCCGGACGTCGCCTGGGAGAGCTATGAGCGGCCCCGGTTTCGTCGGCTGCGGCGACAGGCAGTACGGACGAACGGGCGCGGAGGTCCTTACGTGGTTCGATATGCGCCGCTCAAGCATCGGAAAACAGGGTCCATTGGCGCTGCGTTTCGCTGTCCGAGCCCATGCTCGCCCTGACGCCCCGCTTTTCCCTTCCCAGTGAGGTCGGCACCATTCCGTATCCCGATCTACTGAGATGCGGCACAAATGGGCAACCGTGGCCCTGACGAACGGTGTCTCCATCCACGAGGTGTCCCGCCGGCTGGAGCACCGTTCGGTCAAGGTCGGTCACGGTCGACCGGTACGGCCGCCTGACGCAGGCCGGCCACGAGCGCTGCCGTCAGGTGGTGGCCGCCGTGTGCGGCGACCACCTGCCCAGCGGACTCAGCACAGCTCGTGCTTGCGCAGCACCCGGCGCTGAGCCGCTGTCGGGTCGACGGGCCAGTAGACGTAGCACACCCCGCCGGTACCGCCGACGACCTTGCCGTCGGCGTTCTTGCGCTTGGTTCGCAGCCAGATGTTCTCGAACTGCCGCCGCTTGTAGACGTGGCGGACCGAGGGGTTGTCCGGGGAGTTGGGGTCGTTGGCGATGACGTCGCCGGATCCGGTGAAGCCGATGACCGTCATCAGGTGGCCCGCGGTGCCGTAGCCGGCGCCGTCCAGTTCGGACTCGATGAAGGACTGCGAGGTGATCAGGGGGATGCCCGCGGCGACGAATTCCTCGGCCTCGTTGAGGGAGTTGAGCCGGGTGACGACGGCGTTCATGTCCCGGTAGGTGCTGGCGTAGGCGCCGTTGAAGGGCCAGTTGCCGCAGCCTTCGTACTGGTAGTCGAAGGTGTGGCGCGCGGCGTGGCAGACCTGGGGGTCGGCGAAGTCGGGGTTGACCCAGGCGAGGTCCTCGGTGGTGGGCTTACGGCCCCAGTATTCGATGATCATCTGCGAGGAGGTGGGGCTGCACCACGCCTCGCCGCCGTTGTCGTACTCGGGGTACTGGCCCTTGTGGATCTCCTGCGAGTAGCGCGGGACCTTCAGCTCGACCGCCTTGCCGAGGCCGGGCTCGGACGCGGGGACCTCGAAGCGGTCGGGTACGTCGGAGCACATCACACCGGCCCGCCAGACGGTGGGGGTGGCCTTGCTGCCGGAGGCGCGGTAGAGGGTCAGCCGCAGCCGGTAGGACTTCAGGCGCAGCCCGCTCGCGAGGTCGTCGATGGAGAAGGTGTCGGTCCAGATGGTGCTCTTGCCGTCCTTCTGGCCGTCGACCGAGGTGCGGCGGGGCACGTCGTCGCCGTCGCCGGATGTCCAGATGCCCATGGTGTACCAGGGCGTCTGCTTGCCGTCCGAGTAGGTGCCGCGCAGCTCGATGCGGATCCAGGTGCCCTTGGGGGTGTGGGCGTTCCAGGAGGCGATGGCCTCACCGGCGGGTACGGCGCAGCCGTGTGCGGGGGAGGTCCAGGTGGCGTACTCCCAGTCGGCCTTCTTGCCGGTGTGCGGATCCTTGTACCCGATGCTGCCGACGGGGGACGCGAGGAC
>NZ_JAGPXJ010000114.1:0-18748 GCF_018070605.1 Streptomyces sp. B15 | reverse complement strand
CGACCGGCTGGACGCCCTGGTCGAGGCGGCCGTGGCCGACGGCGCGGACGACCGGTTCGAGTACTTCGGGCTGCGTACCGTCCACACCCGCTATCTGCTGCGGCACCCGGAAACCCGGCGCCCCATCGAGACCCCGCAGCACTTCCTGCTGCGCGTCGCCTGCGGGCTGGCTGCCGACGAGTCCGCCCGCGCCCTCGAAGAGGTGGCCGAGTTCTACCGGCTCACCAGCTCCCTGGCCTATCTGCCCTCCTCCCCCACCCTGTTCAACTCCGGTACGCGCCACCCGCAGATGTCGTCCTGCTATCTGCTCGACTCGCCCAAGGACGAGCTGGACTCGATCTACGAGCGCTATCGGCAGGTCGCCAGGCTCTCCAAGCACGCGGGCGGTATCGGTCTGTCCTACTCCCGCGTCCGTTCCCGCGGGGCGCTGATCCGGGGGACGAACGGCCACTCGAACGGCATCGTGCCGTTCCTGCGGACGCTGGACGCCTCGGTCGCCGCGGTCAACCAGGGCGGCCGGCGCAAGGGCGCGGCCTGCGTCTATCTGGAGACGTGGCACGCGGACATCGAGGAGTTCCTGGAACTGCGCGACAACACGGGTGAGGACGCGCGCCGTACGCACAACCTCAACCTGGCGCACTGGATCCCCGACGAGTTCATGCGCCGTGTGGAGACGGACGATCAGTGGTCGCTCTTCTCGCCGTCCGACGTGCCGGAACTGGCCGATCTGTGGGGTGAGGAGTTCGACGCGGCCTACCGGCGCGCCGAGGCCGAGCAGCGCGCCGTCAAGCGGCTGCCCGCACGCCAGTTGTACGGCGCGATGATGCGCACCCTCGCGCAGACCGGCAACGGCTGGATGACGTTCAAGGACACCAGCAACCGCACCTCCAACCAGACCGCCGACCCGGGCCGCATCGTGCACTCCTCGAACCTGTGCACGGAGATCCTGGAGGTCACGGACGACGGCGAGACCGCCGTGTGCAATCTCGGCTCCGTCAATCTGGCCGCACACCTGGGAGCGGACGGACAGCCGGACTGGGAGCGGCTGGATGCCACGGTCCGTACGGCGGTGACGTTCCTGGACCGCGTGGTGGACATCAACTACTACCCGACCGGCCAGGCGGCGGCCTCCAACTCCCGCTGGCGTCCGGTGGGTCTGGGGGTGATGGGCCTGCAGGACGTCTTCTTCCGCCTCGGGCTGCCGTTCGACTCGGACGAGGCGCGTGAGCTGTCCACCCGGATCGCCGAGCGGATCATGCTCGCCGCGTACGAGACGTCGGCCGAGCTGGCCGACCGGCACGGCCCGCTGCCGGCCTGGGAGTCGACCCGTACGGCCCGCGGCGTGCTGCACCCCGACCACTATCCGCAGGCGGGCGAAGGGCACGCCTGGCCGCAGCGGTGGGCGGCGCTGCGGGAGCGTGTCGCCCGGACCGGAATGCGCAACTCCCTGCTGCTGGCGATCGCGCCGACGGCGACCATCGCCTCCATCGCGGGTGTGTACGAGTGCATCGAGCCGCAGGTCTCCAACCTGTTCAAGCGCGAGACGCTCAGCGGCGAATTCCTCCAGGTGAACACCTATCTGGTGGCGGAGCTGAAGCGGTTGGGGCTGTGGGACGCGCGGGCCAGGGAGGCACTGCGCCAGGCCAACGGCTCGGTGCAGGAGCTGGCGTGGGTGCCGGCGCACGTACGCGCGCTGTACCGCACGGCCTGGGAGATCCCGCAGCGCGCCCTGATCGACATGGCCGCCGCCCGCACCCCGTACCTGGACCAGAGCCAGTCGCTGAACCTGTTCCTGTCCTCCCCCACCATCGGGAAGCTCAGCTCGATGTACGCCTACGCCTGGAAGCGCGGCATCAAGACCACGTACTACCTGCGCTCCCGGCCCGCCACGCGCATCGCGCAGGCGGCGACCAGCCCCTCCCCGCAGGCGAAGGACGACGAGGCCGTCGCCTGCTCCCTGGAAAACCCCGAGACCTGCGAGGCATGCCAGTGATGACGCCGCCGCCCACTTCCGCGAAGAACCTGCTCGACCCGGGCTTCGAACTGACCCTGCGCCCGATGCGCTATCCGCACTTCTACGAGCGCTACCGCGACGCGATCAAGAACACCTGGACCGTGGAGGAGGTCGATCTCCACTCCGACGTCGCCGATCTGGCCAAGCTCACCCCGGGCGAACAGCACATGATCAGCCGCCTGGTGGCGTTCTTCGCCACCGGCGACTCGATCGTCGCCAACAACCTCGTGTTGACGCTCTACAAACACATCAACTCCCCCGAGGCGCGGCTGTATCTGTCCCGGCAGCTGTTCGAGGAGGCCGTGCACGTCCAGTTCTATCTGACGCTGCTGGACACCTATCTGCCCGACCACGACGAGCGGGCCGCGGCGTTCGCGGCGGTGGAGAACATCCCCTCCATCCGGGAGAAGGCCCAGTTCTGCTTCCGCTGGATGGATGCGACAGAAGAGATCGACAAGCTGGAGTCACGCTCCGACAGGCGCCGCTTCCTGCTCAACCTGATCTGCTTCGCCGCCTGCATCGAGGGGCTGTTCTTCTACGGCGCGTTCGCCTACGTCTACTGGTTCCGTTCGCGCGGCCTGCTGCACGGACTGGCCACGGGCACCAACTGGGTGTTCCGCGACGAGTCGATGCACATGTCCTTCGCGTTCGACGTGGTGGACACCGTGCGGGAGGAGGAGCCCGAGCTCTTCGACGCGGAGCTGGAGAAGCAGGTGGTGGCGATGCTGGAGGAGGCCGTCGAGGCGGAGCTCCAGTTCGCACGCGATCTGTGCGGTGAGGGGCTGCCCGGGATGAACACCGAGTCCATGCGCCAGTACCTCCAGGCGGTCGCCGACCAGCGGCTGCGCCGGCTCGGCTTCGCCGAACGCTACGGGGCGAGCAACCCGTTCTCGTTCATGGAGCTCCAGAACGTCCAGGAGCTGACCAACTTCTTCGAACGCCGGGCGTCGGCCTACCAGGTCGCGGTGGAGGGCTCGGTCTCCCTCGACGACGACTTCTGACCGCCCCGTCCCCGTCGTCCCTACGGGCGACGGGGACGTTCGAGGTGCGGCCCGGGCCTGGCCCGCACGAGCGGTGGGGGCCCCTGGCTTCTACTCGTTGGGAACCGTCTCGTAGCGGGGCGTGCCCTCGGCCATCTGCTTGAGCACGTCCTTGCGCTCCCGCTTGGAGAGCCGGTCGATGTACAGATACCCGTAAAGGTGATCTGTCTCGTGCTGCAGACACCGTGCGAAGTACCCGGTGCCCTGCACCACGATCGGCTTGCCCTGCGCGTCCTGGCCGCGCACCACGGCGTAGTCCGGCCGCGCGAGCGGGTGGTAGGCACCGGGCACGGACAGGCAGCCCTCGCTGCCGTCGTCCAGTACCCGCCGCTCGGCCGGGAGCTGTTCGAGCACCGGATTGCAGACGACGCCCACGTGCCGCACGCCCTCGTCGTCGTAGCAGTCGTAGACGAAGACCTTCAGATCGACGCCGATCTGGTTGGCGGCGATACCGACCCCTTCGGCGGCGCGCTGGCTGGCGAACATGTCGTCGATCAGCTCGGCCAGCCCGTCGTCGAACTCCGTCACGTCCTTGCACTCCCGGTGCAGCACCGGGTTGCCGACGACGGTGATGGGCCGCGCCGTACCCCGGGCGGTGTGGGCCTCCTCGCGGGCTGCCGCGTCCGTCACGTCGTCGACGAACTCGCCCTCGGCGGTGGCGGCCGACTCCGCCGTCGTTTCCTGCTGCTGCGCCATGCCGTCGTACGCCTTCCTGCGACCCGTTGACCGTGAACCGGTGAGAGCTGAGATCCGCCGTCGGTACGGCTGAGCGCCGTGCCGGAACAGCCGAGGACCGTGATGACTCGCCCTACAGGGTACGGGCCCTCCGCCGGAGGCTCAGCAGACCTCCTCCAGATCCCGCCACTCACGGGTGTCGGGACTGTCTGCGACCCAGCCGTCCAGCAGCCCGCGCACCAGCGCGGCAGGTGCCGCCAGCCCGCACTCGCGCTCGGGGACCCACAGCTCACCGGGTCCGCCCTGCGTCATATGGCCCAGCGGCCCGGGATGGCCGGGCGAACTGTGGTCGTGCGGGTCCAGATGCACGGTGCCGTCGCCCTCGTCGGCGGGCATGGCGCTCTCCGAGCAGGCACGGCACAGCAGCCGCACCGAGGAGGACCAGTCCTCGGCGGCGAACCCGGCGTCTGCCGCCAGCCGCTCCAGCGCGTCCCGGTCGCTCTCCGTGGCGGCCTCCAGCAGCACCACCCAGGTGGGTACCGGGGAGGGGGCCCACAGCTCGATCTCGTCGAACACCGGGTAGGAGGGCCCCGCAGCCGTGGTGCGCTCGCCGTGCGGAACGCCGTCGTGCAGCACGACCTCGCCCCAGCGGCGCCCCGAGGAAGGCAGCGGAATGCTCTGGATCTCCATGCGGGCCGGGTCGATACGGCGGCCCCACACGACCTCCGCCTCACCCTCCGGGGAGAGCCGCACCGCGGCACTGCCCAGCTGCATACCGGTGGGCTCCTCGGCCGCGGCAGCGCCGTGCGAGGGCCCGGGCACGTGCAGCCCGTACGCCTGCCAGGCCCGGCGCGCCAGGGGCCAGTCCTGCAGCGCGGTGGCCGCGATGCCCACGTTCCACCAGTCGGGCGCCCCGGTCTCCCGGTCCAGCAGCGCCACGGCACGCAGACCCGCCGTACGCGCCTGCTCCCAGTCGTGCCGGAACTTGTGCAGCAGCGCGAGGTTGAACCAGGACTCCGAGAGCCACGGCTCCAGGTCGGCGGCACGGGTGAGCAGAGCGCCCGCGTCCTCGTAGCGCCCGTCGCCGATAAGCGTGAACGCACGGTCCGTCGCCTGCCGCCACGAGGCGGAGGGACGGTGCCGCACCTTGCCGAAGATCCTCACTGCGCTCCCGCCGATCCCGCCGTTCCGCCTGTCCTGAGGCCCGGCTCTGCGCCCGGCCTGCTGTCTGCCGATGGGTCCCGTACGCGGAGGGCGCCACGCGCCCTCCCCCGGCCTTCGGCCGGAGGTGTCTCCACGCCTGTCGCGGTTCCCCCCTTCGCATCCAACCATGCCCGCTCGGGTGCTCGCTCATTACCCGTGCGTCAGACCTCCGCAGCCCGGGCCACCACCCGTGACAGCGCCTCCACCACGCGTGGTTCGTGGTCACGCCCGGTGGCGGTACGCAGTGCGCGCAGAGCCTGCTCGCGCGCCGCGGCGTCCGCCGTGTGACTGCCCGCGAGGAGGTCGTCGTACGCGTTGACCGTACGGAGGACACGAGCGGTCACCGACTGTTCGCGGTACGGGTCCGCCTGGGCCTCCACCGCGGACGCCACCCGCCAGCGGACGCCGGCCTGCCGGAGCACCGCGCCGCCGAGCAGCGCGATACGGCGCTGTCTGCCCGGTTCCAGTGCCGTCGTGGCACCACCGGGCACCGGCTCGGCCAGCGAGAGCTGCCCCACGTCGTGCGTGAGGGCCGCGTACTCCAGCGCGGTGAGCTCCCCGCCCGCCAGCCCCAGCTCGCGCCCCACCGCACGGCTGAGCTCCGCCACGCGGCGCGCATGCCCGTGCGGCGTGCAACCGGCCACCTCGGGGGCGCGTGCGAGGGAGGCGAGGGTGCGCCGGTGGGTCGCCCGTACGGAGGCGCGACGGCACAGGGCGAACTGCATGACGAGCAGCGGCGCGCAACACAGCGGCAGCGCCCACAGCCCGGCCACGGCCACGGCCAGCGCGAGCAGCACGGCGGTGGCGGCGAGGGCGGGCACGGTGCCGAGGCGGGCGAGCAACTCCTCCCGCACCGCCCGCCCGTAGCTCCCCTCGGAGCCCAGCGCGGCGGTGGCGGCGGCGAGCAGGGCGTCGAGACACCCGACACACAGTGCCAGGGCCAGCAGACACAGCGTGAACAGCCCGCCGGGCTCGACGGTACGGCCCAACCAGCCCGACCCGTACAGCGCTTGGCCGCACACTGCGGCACCTCCCACTCCGAGCGCCAGCCGGGCGGGTGCCTGGGGCGGGGGAGCCTGGCCCAGCGCGACATGCGGAGTCAGCCCGACGAGGGTGCCGACGAGGGCCACCGCGACGGCCTGTGCCACGCCGTGCCCCGCCGGGGTGCCGCCCACCTGGCCGCAGAGCGCGTAGCCGAGCGCCCCGGCGCCGGACAGCAGCCCTGTGGTGCGTACGCCCGCGCGGTCTTCGGACAGCCGTACGCGGGCCAACTCCCCCACGGCGACGACCAGTCCGAACGCCAGCGCCACTCCGGGCCGGGTCACCCCGCGCCACAGGACGATGCCCAGCGCGGCGCCGGCCACCAGCACGGCCGCCCCGTAGGCGGCGGCGACCAGCCGTGCGGCCGTCCGCCGCGTCATACCGCGACGCCGCTGCCGGCCGCCGCCCCGGCCGCTCGATCCGCGCCCCGATCCGCCTCGCGGTGTGCTTCCGGGGCCGAGGGCGGCTCCTGGCAGGGGTCGGGAACCTCGGCGAACGGCCAGCCGTGGCGGCGCAGCGCGCGGGTGAGGGCCGCGACCATCCGGGGGTCGAACTGCGTGCCCGCGCACCGCTCCAACTCCTCCAGGGCCGCCGCGACAGGCCGGCCGGGGCGGTAGCAGCGGGTGGAGGTCATCGCGTCGAACGCGTCGGCCACGGCCACGATCCGCGCCGCCTCCGGGATCTGCTCCCCGGCCAGCCCGCGCGGATAGCCGGTGCCGTCCATCCGCTCGTGGTGGTGGAGAACCGCCGCGCGGGCCTCACCCAGGAAGTCGAGTCCGCGTACGATCTCGGCCCCGTGCTCGGGGTGCTGTTCCATGACGCGGCGCTCGGCGGGGGTGAGCGGGCCCGCTTTGCGCAACAGCCGGGCGGGAACGCCGAGTTTTCCGACGTCGTGCAGGATTCCCGCGCAGCGCAGCGTCTCGGTCCGCTCCTCGTCCAGACCCAGCTCGCGGGCGATCAGCACGGCTGCGAGGCCGACCCGTTCGCCGTGGCCCCGGGTGTAGCGGTCCTTGATCTGCACGGCCTGGGAGAGCGCCTGTACGGCGGCCTGCCGGGCCGGATGTTCGGGGCGGTGCCGCCGCAGGCTCCACCAGGCGAGCCAGACGGGTCCCACCGCGAGCAGCGCGGCGAGCGCCCCGTAGGCGCTGCGCCACAGGACGACCGCAACGGGCACGGTCAGCGCGCACGTCACAGCGAGCGCCGTGCGGCTCTCCTCCGGCGCGCTCTCCCCCAGCCTCCGACCGCGGGGTGCTCCCCGTCCAGCGGCTGCTGCCGTCGCGGCTGCGGCCGCCTGCCCCACCCGTCCCGCCGGCTTGGCCGTCGCTGCTGTTCGGGCTGTTGCCGCAGTTGGCGGCGTCGGTGCCGTCGTCGGTGCTGCCGCGGTCGCCGCCGGTCCCACCGCTCCGCCCGTTTCGGCCGTACGCATCGTGAGCCGCATCGCGAGCCTCCTCCCCACCTCTCACGTGGCGGGGAGACTAGGAGCAGCGTGCGGACCGGTTGGCGGCCTTCGGGCGCGTTCCCCCGTACGAGACGGCAGGTACTCACCCGAAGGAAGGAGAAAAGGAGGAACCGCCGGCGGTTGTGCGCCCGATGCGCATCAACGGGTCAGGCGGGGTTCTTGTCGTCCTCGGAGCCGACGGCGTCGACGGTCTCCATCTCGGGGGCATCGGCGGTCCCGGATCCGGCGGCGGAACGCACGCCCTCGGCCGAGGCTCCGTCCGCGTCCGCGTCCGCATCCTCGGGGGCCTGGCCCTGCCGGATCACCTCGATCCGGCCCATCACCTTGGCCCGCAGGTCCGACGGGACGTCGTCGTGCCCGCAGCAGCGCTTGACGAGTTTCTTCACCTCGCGCTCCAGCCCGTACTTCTCGAAGCAGGGCGAGCACTCGTCGAAGTGCTCCTTGAACTTGGCGCAGTCGCCCTCGGGCATCTCCCGGTCGAGGTACTCGTAGAGGTGGTCGAGGACCTCAGAGCAGTCCGTCTCGTGCGGCTCTCCGCAACTCATGAGCCCGAGCCTTTCCGGTCTTGCGACCCGTCCGCCGCGGCACCGGCCGGGACCAGGCCGCGCTCTTGCGCATAGCCTTCCAGCATCTCCCGAAGCTGGCGCCGCCCACGGTGCAGACGGGACATCACCGTACCGATGGGTGTCCCCATGATGTCGGCGATCTCCTTGTACGCAAAGCCCTCGACGTCGGCGAGGTAGACGGCGATGCGGAACTCCTCGGGGATGGCCTGGAGTGCTTCCTTCACATCGGAGTCCGGCAGGTGGTCGAGCGCCTGCGCCTCGGCCGAGCGCAGCCCGGTCGACATGTGCGACTCGGCGCGCGCCAGCTGCCAGTCCTCGATCTCCTCCGCGGCGCTGCGCTGGGGCTCGCGCTGCTTCTTGCGGTAGGAGTTGATGAAGGTGTTCGTCAGGATGCGGTACAGCCACGCCTTGAGGTTGGTGCCCTCACGGAACTGGTGGAAGGACGCGTACGCCTTCGCGTAGGTCTCCTGCACAAGGTCCTCGGCGTCGGCCGGGTTCCGCGTCATGCGCAGCGCCGCGGAATACATCTGGTCGAGGAAAGCGAGCGCGTCCCGCTCGAAGCGCGCACTGCGCTGCTCCTCGGTCTCCGACGCCTGTGTCTCCTGCTGTGCGCTTGAGCCGCCTTCGGTCCCGGTGACCGGACCCACCTCCTCCAACGTCGTGGCGAGCCCGAACGAGGACCCGCTCGAATCGGAGAATAGACGACGATCGCCACCGCCCGCCGCTTGAATCTTCACGCCTGAGGACAATGCCATGGTGGCCCAGTCCAGGTCAGCGGCCCGCGGACGCTGGGGGCAAGCGACGGAACCCATCTGGGCGGCTCCCTTTCCTTCGGCTGGAGAGGTGTGGATGCATCTCACATTCGTCTCCGGTCGCGGATCACCTCCGCAGCCGGATACCGGGTTCAACCACCGGATCCCGCCGATCATTCCCGATCCGCCACCGGTCTTCCGGCACCGGCCTTCCGGCACCCGTCTTCCGCCCCGCGGACGTTCTCACCCGCCGGCGAGCCACCGGGTGACGGCGCCGGTGACCACGCCCATCGCCTCCTCCTCGGTCAGCGCGGCCGACTTCGGCAGCGCGAAGCCGTGGTCGGCGTAGGGCACCTCCACCAGGCTGGTGCCTTCCGGGAACTCGGCGGGTCGCCCGAACGGGTCGCGCCCACCCTGGACGACCAGCACCGGCAGCCCGACCCCGGCCAGCTCGTCGGCGCGGGACTTCTCCGGCTTGCCCGGCGGATGCAGCGGGAACGACAGCGCGAGCACCGCCTGTGCGCCCAGCTCCCGAGCCGTACGGCAGGCGACGCGGGCGCCCGCGCTGCGCCCTCCCGCGACCACCGGCAGCCCCGGCAGCGTCAGTGCGGGCCACAGGGCGCTCCAGGCGGCGTCCAGCGTCCGGGGGGCCGGTGCCACCTTCTTGCCCGCCACCCGCCAGGGCTGCTCCACCAGTGCCACGGTGACGCCCTCGGCGGGCAGCGCCGCGGCCAGGGCCCGCAGGTCCCGCGCCTCGATCCCGCCGCCCGCACCGTGCCCCAGGGCCAGCACCGTGTGCGCCTTCCGCCCGGCGGGGTGCCAGGTGATCCGGGCCTCCCCCACGGGTGTGGCCACCTTCTCGACCCGCTGCTTGCCGTCCTGCCCGGCTCCGTCGCCGTCCTTGTGACCGTTCATACGCGCATCGTGCCCCAGAGAAGCGCGCCTCAGAGAAGCACGCCCCAGAGATGCGCGCCCTAGAGATGCGCGCCCTAGAAAAGCGTCTCCTCTTCGGGAGCGGGCAGCTCCTTGAGCAGATGGGGGCCGTTGTTGCGGACGTTGCTGACGTCCGTGGAGACCGGGTGGGCGCGCAGCAGCCCACCCGGGGGCGGGGCCAGCAGTTCGCGCAGCTCCTCGGTGCCGGTGCGGGAGGGGTCCAGCCAGGCGTCCCAGCGGTCGGGGGTGAGCATCAGCGGCATCCGGGGGTGGATGTCGGCCAGCGACCGGGGGCCGCCCTCGCTCAACTCCTCCGCGTTGGCCAGCGGGGTGGTCTCCGCCGCGGTGGTGATGACGGTGCACGTCGTCCACCAGGCCCGCGGATGGTCGTCCGGCAGCGTCTTGTCCCGCCAGAACTCGTACAGCCCGGCCATCGCCATCACCGGCTGCTCGTTCGCGGAGCCGTCGGCCGCGGCCGGAGAGATGAAGTACGGCTGCTTGCGGGGGCGCTTGCGCTTGCCCTCCTGTTCGAGCTTCAGCTCACCCTGTGCGGTGACCCACTCGTAGTAGCCGTCGGCGGGCAGCAGGCAGCGGCGCGCGGCGAACGGGCGCCGGTAGGCGGGCTTCTCGTGCACGGTCTCGGCGCGGGCGTTGATCATCTTGACGCCCATGTCAGGCGTCTTGGCCCACCCCGGCACCAGGCCCCACTTCAGGGTCCGCAGCTGCCGTACGGGCCGATGGTCGTCGCTGCCCTTGACAGGGCGGTCGAGCACCGCGTGCACCTGCTTGGTGGGGGCGACGTTCCAGTCCGGTGCCAGAGCCTCTTCGGGCTCCCACTTCTCCACCTCGAACAGCCGGGCCAAATCCTCGGCCCCCCGGCTCGCTGCATACCGTCCGCACATGCCTGCAAGACTGCCACGGCACGACGGGCCGTCGCCGTGCGTTGACGGACACGGAGGGGACACGCACCCCACAGCAGGCGAGGAGAACACCCCGAACATGGACAACGCGAGCATCACGGACGTGTGGGACCGGGTCGTGGGCAGCCAGCCGGACCCCGAGCAGTGGCTGGTGCTGGTCACCGGCCTCGTCGCACTGCTCGCGGTGGCACCGCACGGGGTGTGGCGCATATCGCGGAACGCGGTCACGATCGCGCACGAGGGCGGGCACGGCCTCATAGCCCTGGTCACCGGTCGCCGGCTGGACGGTATCCGGCTGCACTCGGACACCTCCGGCCTGACGGTCTCGCGCGGCAAGCCGCACGGCATAGGCATGGTGCTGACCGCCGCCGCGGGCTACACCGCTCCCCCGCTGCTGGGTCTGGGCGGCGCCTGGCTGCTGGCCGCCAACCACATCACCGCGCTGCTGTGGGGTGCCACGGCGCTGCTGGTGGCCATGCTGGTGATGATCCGCAACGCCTACGGGGTGCTGACCGTCGTCCTGGCCGGTGGCGCCTTCCTGCTCGTCTCCTGGCTGACCGGTCCCGAGGTGCAGGCGGCGTTCGCCTATGTGGTCGTGTGGTTCCTGCTGCTGGGCGGGGTGCGGCCGGTCTTCGAACTCCAGGGCAAGCGCCGACGGCAGGGGATACGGCGCGGAGCGTTTCGCTCCGGTGGCGCGGTCGCACCGGGCATGCCGGACTCGGACGCCGACCAACTCGCGCGGCTCACCCACGTCCCCGCCGCCGGGTGGCTGTTCCTCTTCCACGCGGTCTCGCTGTGCTCCCTCATCGGCGGCGGACGCTGGCTGCTCGGCCTGTGAGGCGGGTCGACGGTCGCTGATCAGGCCGTACGGCAGCCATTACAGTGGCCCCATGACCGACCAGCGCACCAGCCCCGCAGACTCCGCACTCTGGCCCGCCCCCTCGGCTCCGGGCCGTATCGAGGCGACCGTCACCGTGCCGGGATCCAAGTCGGTCACCAACCGGGCCCTGGTGCTGGCCGCGCTCTCCTCCGAGCCGGGCTGGCTGCGCCGTCCGCTGCGCTCCCGCGACACCCTGCTGATGGCCGGCGCGCTGCGCACCATGGGCGTGCAGATCGAGGAGACGGTCTCCTCCGCCTCCTCCGCCGTCGCGGACCACGGCGAGCACCCCGCCGGCGGGCGCCCCGGCGGCGAGGCGTGGCGGGTCATCCCGACCACGCTGCGCGGCCCGGCGACGGTGGACGTCGGCAACGCGGGCACCGTGATGCGCTTCCTGCCCCCGCTGGCGGCACTGGCCGAGGGCCCGATCCGGTTCGACGGCGACCCCCGCTCCTACGAGCGCCCTCTGCACGGCGTCATCGACGCTCTGCGTACGCTCGGCGCGCGGGTCGAGGACGAGGGGCGCGGCGCGCTGCCGATGACGGTGCACGGCAACGGCTCGCTGGCGGGCGGCCCGGTCGAGATCGACGCCTCCTCCTCCAGCCAGTTCGTGAGCGCACTGCTGCTGTCCGGTCCGGGCTTCAACCAGGGCGTCGAGGTCCGTCACACCGGCCGCACGCTGCCCTCCATGCCGCACATCCGGATGACGGTCGACATGCTGCGCGCCGCGGGCGCCCAGGTGGACGCGCCCGAGGACGGCGGAGCACCGAACGTGTGGCGGGTGACGCCCGGCGCGCTGCTGGGCCGGGACCTGACCATCGAACCGGACCTGTCCAACGCGCAGCCCTTCCTCGCCGCCGCGCTGGTCACCGGCGGCCGGGTCACCGTCCCCGACTGGCCCGAACACACCACACAGCCCGGTGACGCACTGCGCGAGATCTTCACCGCCATGGGCGGTTCCTGCGTGCTGGACGAGCGCGGTCTCACCTTCACCGGCAGCGGCCGCATCCACGGCATCGACATCGATCTGGGCGAGGTGGGCGAGCTGACGCCGGGCATCGCCGCCGTGGCGGCGCTGGCGGAGGGCGAGTCGGTGCTGCGCGGCGTCGGTCATCTGCGGCTGCACGAGACGGACCGGCTGGCGGCGCTGGTGAAGGAGATCAACGGCCTGGGCGGCGATGTCACCGAGACCGAGGACGGTCTGCGGATCCGGCCCCGCGCGCTGCACGGCGGTGTCTTCCACACCTACGACGACCACCGGCTGGCCACGGCGGGTGCGGTGCTCGGCCTGGCGGTCGAGGGCGTCGAGGTGGAGAACGTCGCGACGACGTACAAGACCCTGCCCGACTTCCCGCAGATGTGGGACGAGATGCTCGGCCTTCCGGCAGCAGCCGGAGCCGGGGCCGGAACCCGAGCCGGAGAGAGAGCCTGAGAGGGCGCCCGCGATGCGCCGCTACGGCAAGCACACCGACGAGGACGACATCCGCGTCCGTCCCTCCCGCCGCGGCACCCGCCCGCGTACCCACACCCGGCCCAAGCACGAGGACGCGGCCGAGGGCCTGGTGCTGACCGTCGACCGGGGCCGGCTGACCTGTCTGGTGGAGGGCCGCACGATCACCGCGATGAAGGCCCGCGAGCTGGGCCGCAAGGCCGTGGTGGTGGGTGACCGGGTGGCCGTCGTCGGCGATCTGACCGGTGCCAAGGACACTTTGGCGCGCATCGTGCGGGTGGAGGAGCGCACCTCGGTGCTGCGCAGGACGGCGGACGACAACGACCCGTACGAGCGCGTCATCGTGGCCAACGCCGACCAACTCGCCGTCGTCACGGCGCTGGCCGACCCCGAGCCGCGCCCCCGGCTGATCGACCGCTGCCTGGTCGCCGCCTTCGACGCGGGGCTGGAGCCGCTGCTCGTCCTCACCAAGTCCGATCTGGCGCCTGCCGAGCCGCTGCTGGAGACGTACGCGCCGCTGGGGGTGCGCTACGTCGTCACCAGCAGGGACGACTTCACCCCCGACGGCTCGGGGACCGAGGCCGTCCGCGAGATGATGCGTGGTCAGATCACGGTGTGCGTGGGACACAGCGGCGTCGGCAAGACGACGCTGGTCAACGCGCTGGTGCCGGAGCGGCAGCGCGCCACGGGCGTGGTGAACGCGGTGACCGGGCGCGGTCGGCACACCACGACCTCGGCGCTCGCGCTCCCGCTGCCGCCCTCCCCCGTCGGCGAGGACGGCTGGGTCATCGACACTCCGGGGGTACGCTCCTTCGGGCTGAACCACATTCAGCTCTCGCGCGTCATCCACGCGTTCCCCGATCTGGAGGCGGGCACCGCGGAGTGCCCCCGGGCGTGCAGCCACAACGAGCCGGGCTGCGCGCTGGACCAGTGGGTCGCCGACGGGCACGCCGACCCGGCTCGACTGCACTCGCTGCGCCGCCTGCTGGCCACACGGGAGAGGCGCGAAGGGGACTGATCGCTTCCGTCCGGCCGCCGCTGCATACTGGTTTGCCTGCGCTTGACCTTGCCCCCGGAAGGGGCCCCGGCGGGAGCGACGAGAGGAAGAGCACATGGCGTGGCTGCTGGTGATAGTCGCGGGGTTGCTGGAGACCGGCTTCGCCGTGTGCCTGAAGCTCTCGCACGGCTTCACCCGGCTGTGGCCCACGGTCGCCTTCTGCGCCTTCGCGCTGGGCAGCTTCGGTCTGCTGACCCTCTCGCTGAAGCGGCTGGACGTGGGGCCTGCCTACGCGGTCTGGACGGGGATCGGCGCCGCGGGGACGGCGATCTACGGAATGGTCTTCATGGGCGACGTGGTCTCCGCGCTCAAGCTGGTCTCCATCACACTGGTGATCGTCGGCGTGATAGGGCTGCAGCTGTCCGGCAGTGCGCACTGAGTCGCCGCCTCCGACCGCCGCTGTGCGGGCTTACGCCTGATGGGCCAGCAACGCACGGACGACCTCGTCCACGCGCCCACAGGGCTCCTCGTCCCCGGGCCCCTGCAAAGGGGCGACGACATACGAGAGGGCAACCCGTAACCCCACCTCGTAGGCGCGCTCCACCTCCCCCCGGTCGAAGCCCTCCCGCAGGGGCCCGCCCACAGGCACGCGGCGGGCCTCCTCCAGGCCCGACACCACCCGGCCGTGCAACGCGGCAGCGAGCTTCCCGGGCGCCGTACGGGTCGGCAGCGGCATCCGCGTCTCCAAGCAGCCGGTGAGCGCCGCACCCACGATCGGCTCCGTGCGCGCCGTACGCAGCACCCACTGCGCGGCGGCGGCGCAGCAACCGGCCGGGGCATGGCCGCTGCGGCACGCTTCTGCCGCGGCACGGGCCGCACCGTCCAGGAAGTCCTCGAGCACCCGCTCGACGAGTGCGGCGCCCAGCCCCTCCTTGCTGCCGAACTCGTTGTAGAGCGTCTGCCGTGAGACCCCGGCGGCCGCGGCGACATCGACCATCCGCACGACCGACCAGGGGCGTGACCGCACCGCCACATGGGCGGCGTCCAGCAGGGTCTCGCGTGCAGCAGGCATCGTCGCCTCCACAGACCGACAGCCCGGAGTGCGGCACAGAATTGACGCACCGCCAAGAGGTGTCAATACGCGGCGCACGCGCATGGCCCTGTGGTGGGGGGATTCCTCGCTCGATACTGTTCGGCCATGCTGGACTATCACGATGATCTGCGTCTCGCCCATGTGCTGGCCGACGCCGCCGACGCCGCGACCATGGAGCGGTTCAAGGCTCTCGACCTGAAGGTCGAGACCAAGCCGGACATGACGCCGGTGAGCGAGGCCGACAAGGCGGCCGAGGAGCTGATCCGCACCTCGCTCCAGCGCACCCGGCCGCGGGACGCGGTGCTGGGCGAGGAGTTCGGCACCGAGGGCCACGGGCCGCGCCGCTGGGTGATCGACCCGATCGACGGTACGAAGAACTATGTGCGCGGTGTGCCGGTGTGGGCGACGCTCATCGCCCTGATGGAGATGGGCGAGGGCGGCGACCGGCCGGTCGTCGGCGTCGTCTCGGCCCCCGCGCTCAACCGCCGCTGGTGGGCGGCGAAGGGCGCCGGCGCCTACAGCGGCCGCAGCCTGTCCAAGGCCACCCGGCTGGAGGTGTCCAAGGTCGCCGAGGTGCGGGACGCCTCGTTCGCCTACTCCTCGCTGCACGGCTGGGAGGAGCGCGGCATGCTGGGCGGCTTCATGGACCTGACCCGGGACTGCTGGCGGACCCGCGGCTACGGCGACTTCTGGCCGTACATGATGGTCGCCGAGGGATCGGTGGACATGTGCGCGGAGCCGGAGCTGTCGCTGTGGGACATGGCGGCCAGTGCGGTCATCGTCGAGGAGGCGGGCGGCAGCTTCACCGGGCTCGACGGGAACCCGGGACCGCACAGCGGCAACGCGGCGGCCTCCAACGGCCTGCTGCACGAGGCCCTGCTGAACTATCTGACGGCCTGAATCCGCACTGACACCGGGCGGATCCGACCACTCGTCCGGGTGGTCCGTACACGCGTCCTTGTTGTGGCCTCCCTCACATGTGAACATGAGAATTCGCTCGCTTGTGACCTTGTGAACCACTTCTCGAGCAGCGCCCCGCTCCTCGGGAAGCCGTTCCGCCAAGGAGGTAGCCCCCTCATGCCCGGACACGTCCAGCACGCCATGAGCACCGTGGTCCTCACCATCGGCCCAGCGCACACCCTCCGTCAGGCAGCCCAACTGATGTCGGCCCGCCGGGTCGGCGCCGCCGTCGTCCTCGACCCCGACACCAGCGGGGTCGGCATCCTCACCGAGCGCGACATCCTCGACTCCCTCGGCGCGGGCCAGGACCCGGACCGGGAGCGCGCACACGACCACACCACGACGGATGTGGTCTTCGCCTCGCCCCACTGGACGCTGGACGCGGCGGCGCGGGCCATGACGCGTGGCGGCTTCCGCAATCTGATCGTGCTCGACGAGCGGGAGCCGGTGGGTGTCCTCTCGGTCCGCGACATCGTCCGCAACTGGTCCGACAGCCGCGTCCCGGTGGCGCCTGAGGCGGCGGAGGAACTGGCGGTCTAGCGCGCCCGGCCACCCCGCCGGGCCCCGGAGGGTCCGGCGGCCCACCGGAGGGACCAGGAAGCACCGGAGAGTCCAGGACCCACCGGAGGGACCAGGACGCACCGGAGGGACCGGAGCCCCATGGCGTCCGGTCCCTCCGGGTTCGTACGGCGAGCGGTCGGTCAGCCGCGCAGGGCCTGGACCGCGGCCTCCAGCCGCTTGCCGTAGTCGGGGTCCGCCTTGCGGAAGTTCTCGATCGCGCGCTGGGCGATGTCGTCACGGGAGACCCCCGCGATGGCGTTCGCCAGGTTGTCGATCAGCCGTGCCTTCTCGTCCTCCGACATCAGCCGGTAGAGATTCCCGGCCTGGACGAAGTCGTCGTCCTCGGCGTGCGAGGGAGCCGGGTGCTCCTCGGTGGTGCCGCTGACCGGCAGCGGCTGCCACAGCGCCCGGCCGGTCTCGGACGGCGCGCCGAAGCTGTTCGGCTCGTAGTTCTTCGCCCCGCCGTGCCGGCCGTCGTACATCACACCGTCCCGGCCGTAGGAGCGGGCCTTCGTCGCCTTGGGCTCGTTCACCGGCAGCAGGTCGGCGTTGATGCCGACGCGGTAGCGGTGGGCGTCGCCGTAGGCGAACAGCCGGCCCTGGAGCATCTTGTCCGGGGACGGGCCGATGCCCGGCACGAAGTGGTGCGGGGAGAAGATCGACTGCTCGACCTCGGCGAAGATGTTCCGCGGGTTGCGGTTGAGCTCCAGCTTGCCGAACTCGATCAGCGGGTAGTCCTCGTGCGGCCACACCTTGGTCAGGTCGAACGGGTTGAAGCGGTAGTTCGCCGCCTCGGCCGCGGGCATGATCTGGACGTACGCCGTCCAGGTCGGGTACTCGCCCCGCTCGATGGCCTCGCGCAGGTCGCGCTGGTGGCTGTCGGGGTCCTTGCCCGCCAGGACCTCGGCCTCCTGGGCCGTCAGGTTCTTGATGCCCTGGTCGGTCTTGAAGTGGTACTTGACCCAGAAGACCTCGCCGGCCTCGTTGGTCCACTGGAAGGTGTGCGACCCGAAGCCGTCCATGTGCCGGTAGGACGCCGGGATGCCCCGGTCGCCGAACAGCCAGGTCACCTGGTGGGTCGACTCGGGCGACAGGCCCCAGAAGTCGAAGACGTTGTCGGGCTCCTGCGAGCCGGTGTACGGGTCGCGCTTCTGGGTGTGGATGAAGTCGGGGAACTTGATGGCGTCCTTGATGAAGAACACCGGCGTGTTGTTCCCGACCAGGTCGTAGTTGCCCTCTTCGGTGTAGAACTTCAGCGCGAAGCCGCGGGGGTCGCGCACCGCGTCCGCCGCACCGAGGTTGCCCGCCACCGTGGAGAAGCGCAGGAAGGCTTCGGTCTCCTTGCCGATCTCGGAGAGGAACTTCGCCCGGGTGTACTTGGTCACATCAGCGGTGACGGTGAACTTGCCGTACGCGCCCGCGCCCCGGGCGTGCACGATGCGCTCCGGGATGCGCTCGCGGTTGAAGTGGGCCAGCTTCTCCAGCAGGTGCTGGTCCTGAACGAGCACAGGGCCGCCCGCGCCGGCGGTCTGGCTGTTCTGGTTGTCCGCGACCGGAGCACCGGCTTCCGTCGTCATGGGTCCGGCCGTCTCGTCCTGCACGGTCACGTGCGCCTCCTGTGCTTCACATCTGTCCTGTGGGCCAACCGTTCGCCACTCTACATTGGACTTTGTCTAAGTCAAGAAGGGGCCGAAGTTCATACGCGTTCTGCTCATGGACATACCACTGCTAGGCTGGAGGCATGAGTGACCTGCTGGAACGGCTCCGTGATCGCGGTTGGCGACTCACCGCACAGCGGCGCGTCGTCGCCGAGGTGCTCGACGGCGACCATGTGCACTACACGGCGGACGAGGTCCACGCCCGCGCGGCGGACCGCCTGCCGGAGATCGCCCGTGCGACCGTCTACAACACGCTGAGCGAGCTGGTCGCTCTCGGGGAAGTGCTCGAGGTGAGCACCGACGGCCGCGCCAAGCGCTACGACCCGAACGCCCGCCACACCCATCAGCACCTGGTCTGCTCCCGCTGCGGGACGATCCGCGACGTCCATCCCACGGGCGACCCGCTGGCGGCCCTGCCGGAGCAGGAGCGCTACGGCTTCGCCATCGCCGAGGCCACCGTCACCTACCGGGGCGTCTGCCCGAACTGTCACGACTCCTGAACGCCTGCCGCGCCTCGGCGCGGAACCGCGAGACGGCCCGCACCCCCTG
>NZ_JAGPXJ010000113.1:0-18974 GCF_018070605.1 Streptomyces sp. B15 | reverse complement strand
TGGTTGGACCAGGGCTGTGACTGGTACGCCGCCGTCACCTTCGAGAAGCGGGACGCGGCCGGCCGCGTCGACGAACACGTCCGTCACGCGATCGCCTGGCTGAACAATTGGGATTACGCGAACTCCACGCCCACGATCGACAGCGACGGCTTCAACGGAACCGACTCGGTCGTCCGGGAGGTCACCCTCAAGTCGACGTCGTCCGGTACCTACTACCTGGCATCACGGCCGGTGCCCGCGCTGGACGAGTACGTCTCCCGCACGGTACGGCTCGGTGATCTGGAGGTCGACGGAACTCGGGTGCTGGACTACACGGGCACGGCGTACGAGGTGACCTGCGAGATCGCCTGGGACGAACTGGCCGGTGCCGGACTCCAACTGCGGCGCTCCGGGGACGGGAGTCGCCATGTCGACGCCGGCGTGTATCGGGACTACGCCTTCCTCAACCGCAGCAGCGCGCGGAATCCGGACACCTCTGGAAAGTGGCAGGAGAGCCACAGCCCCTTCGATGTGGCTGCGCGGCGTGCACGGCTGCGAATCCTGGTGGACCGGACGTCGGTGGAAATGTTCGTCGACGACGGCCGCCATGTCCACTCCTCGCAGGCATTTCCGTACCTGATCGACGCAGGTCTCGCGCTGTTCACGATTGGGGGGCGGGCGGTCTTCCGGGACCTGGTGATCCGGGAGTTCACGGTGTGACGGCGGCCGCGATGCCGGGAACCTGCACTGCGGTCGCGATGACCGGTTCCGGATGCCGTTGCCCGTAGGAGAAGGCGTGCTCGGTGTGGTCGAAGCGTCGGACCGAGGGGTTCGCCGCCCGTACCAGGCCTCGAACAAGGTGTCTGGCTGTTGTCGTCAGGGTGCGGTGAGTTGGGGCAACGTCCTCGGCCAGTGCACAGCCGATCAGGAGCGGCAGGTCCGATCCCGCTGTCCCGTCAGTGATCAACGCAGTCTTGCCGGTCAGCCGACCGGATCCGCGGTAGCTCTCCGCGCCGTGATCAGGCTCGGGAACCATCCCGGACGTCACACCGGGTGGGGATTGCTGCTGTGGGGGCTGGGACATGAGGTCTCCCGAGGACGGTCGAGTCGGAACAGGGGTGCGCCAAGGGGCCCCGCACCGGATGAGACGGTCGAGGTGGCGAGAGGAGAGCTGAGGTCGTTGCGCACCCGACCGGAGAGTTGCGCCCACCTCTTCCATGCTCATCTGTCGATCGACGGTCCGCCACGTCGGAAGGGAGGCGCCGCGGTATGGAGCGCTTCCGAGCCGCAGCGGCCGACCGTGCCTGGGGAATGACCGGCTGAGAAAGGAGGGTGGCCGACGGCCGATTCGGCTCATCTTTGCACCCTCCGGGTCGATCTCCTGAGCTGCGGCCACTCACCGCCCACGGCGTCATGCGACGAATCCGTGCAGGTGACACCGCACGTCAACCGTCGTGGCGGCGCCGTCGAGACACAGCCGCGCCGGTTCAGCCCTGGCCGGCCGGGTCGTCGAGCAGTCCGAGGGAGACGGCGGTGTCCACAGCGGCACGGACGAAGGCCCGCTCCGAGGGGCGGTCTCTGGTGGACGTACGCCGGATGACGGTGATCCGGCGCCGGATCGGGTCGCGGAAGGGGAAGACGTCGACGCCCACGGGCCGTAGCGGCAAGGCGAGTTCGGCGACCAGGGTGACGCCGAGGCCCGCCGACACCATCGCCATCGCGGTCGCCTGCTCGTCGATCTGATGTGCGATGTGCGGCGTGAAACCTGCCGCACGGCACACCGACCACAGGGCGCGGCCGAACTCGGTGTCGGTCCCGGACGCGACCCAGGAACACCCGGCCAGGTCCGCGAGCTCCACAGGGGGGCCTGAGAACATCCGGTCCGCACTGGTATGCGACGGCACAGCGGCAGCCGGGGGAGGCCCTTCCGTGGACCCCGCCGAATCCGCCGGTGTGCTCAGGCGCCCGCGCGGGGCGACGAGGTGGAGTTGTTCCACACCGATGAGCGTGCACTCCAGGGCGCTGTTGTCCCAGGCGCCGGAGCCGGGCGCGGCCGGATAGTCCAGCACGAACGCCAGGTCGAGGTCGCCGTCCCGTACGGCCGACTGCGTCTCCTCCGGAACGACCTCCCTGGTCTTGACCCGTACGCCGGGGTGCCGTTCGGCGAGGGTTGCCAGGGCGGGCGGCACCAGGGTGCCCGCGAGGGTCGCCAGTACGCCAACGGTGAGGTCGGCGGTCAGGGTTTCCCGTGCCTGTTCGAGCGCGATCCGGGCGCGTTCCTCGGCCGCCAGGATCACCTCGGCGTGCTGCGCGAGCACCCGCCCGGTCTCCGTCAGCCGCACGCGGCGCCCGACCTGCTCCAGCAGCGGTACGCACACCTCACGCTCCAGCGCCGCCAACTGCTGCGAGACGGCGGACGGCGTGTAGTGGAGCGCCGCCGCCGCTCCGGTGATGGTGCCGCAGCGGGACAGCTCCCGGAGCATCCGCAGGCGGTTCAGCGAGAGTTCCATTAACCGAACGTTAAGTATTCGCTGAAGGATTTCCCAATAGACGTGAAGGAATGCGGTCCACGAGACTGCATGCGAAGTGAGCAGCGGAAGTCCGCCGACCTCGCCCCGCAGTCCGATCCCAGTCGTCCACCTGTCGCAGCGAGCACACCGGGCCCTCGCACACATCCGCACAGCAGGCACGGCCCGGAAGTTCGCCGGGCGCGGCCCGGCCCGTTGCCGCACCCCAGGACAGCACCAGCACCAGGCCGCCCGAACGTCCCGCAGCCCAGCCCACCGCAGCGCGCCTCCCGCAGCGCGCCGCGGCAGGCGGAACTGCGGCCATCGGGCGATCCACGGCAATTCCTTCGTCAGAAAGAGGGTCACATGGGCACCACGGAGCACAGCGGAAACGGTCCCGACATCACCCGGCTCGGCAGTGCTCCCTCGCCGGACTGGCTCACCGAGAAGACCGCGGCGTCGGTACGGGCGGCCGAGGGCGCGGCCTTCGACGAGGCCGAGTACGGGGCGCGGCTGAGCGAGCTGCGCGTGCGCATGGACCGGCTGCCGCTGGACGCGATGCTGGTCTTCCGCCCCTCCAGCGTGGAGTACCTGTGCGGCTATCATACGGCGGAGACAGCGCCCCAGCCGCTGCTGGTCACCGCCTCCGAGACCCATCTCTACCTTCCCGACCTGGAAGTCGGCAGGGCACTGGCCAGCTCGGTGGCCGGGAACCTCCATTTCTGCGGATACGCGGACGCGCTGCGCGGACTTGACCTGTTCCTCCAGCACGCGGCATCGGTGCTCCCCAAGGGCGCTCGAGTGGGCGTCGAGATCGGGCATGCCTCCACACCCCCGCGCGCGCTGGACATCCTGCGCGGTCTCGGGCTGGAGGTCGAGCACCCCGATTACCTCGTCGAACGGGCCCGCCTGGTGCTCTCCGCCGCCGAGCTGCGCCGGGTGGAGGAGGCAGCCGCGGTGACGCAGAAGGGGGTGGAGGCCGGAGTGGCGGCCACCCGTGCCCCCGGCGCCACCGACTCATCCGTGGCCGCCGCGATCGCCGCGGCACTGTACGGCGAGGCCGACTCACCCTCCGCGTGGGGACCGGTCGTCGCCACCGGACAGCGCGGCGGCATCCCGCACTCCAGCTGGGTGGGACGTCAGTTGGGCAGCGGGCCCACCTTCATGGAGTTCGCCGGCACCCGGGCGCGCTACCACGCGCCGGTCATGCGCACCGTGGTGCGGGACGGAGCGCTGGGCGCCGCCGACCAGCGGCTGGCCGAACTGGCGCGTACTGCCGTCGCCGCCGTGCTGGAGACCGCCGCGGCCGGCGTCACCGCCTCGCAGGTCGCCGTCCAGGCGGGGAAGGCCCTCGGCCCGCTCCCGGACGACGTCATGTTTCACCAGCTCTTCGGATATCCCGTCGGCCTGGCCCACAAACCGCACTGGATGGACGGCGCCCCGTTCTACCTCACGCCCGACAACCACGAACCTCTGGAGAGCGGCATGGTGTTCCACATCCCCGGCTCGTTCCGTTCCTTCGGCAGCTCGGGGGTCGGCCTGAGCCAGACCTTCGTGGTGGAGGAGCGCGGCACCCGCGTCCTCACCCACGGCCCGGCGGACATCATCGAAGTCTGAATCCGCGCTGATCCGAACCGTTCCGGCGCCCGCGCGCCGGACCCCGCCCAGCATGCCGCGTTCCGCCTGACTTCCGAGGTGATCGTGAACACAGCCCGTACCGCTCCCGAGCATGTTGCCGTCGTCGGCGCCGGCATGGCCGGACTTTCGACCGCGTGGTTTCTCCAGGAACGCGGCGTACGCGTGACCGTACTGGACCGTACGGGAGTTGCCGCGGGCAGTTCCTGGGGGAACGCCGGCATGCTGAATCCCGCGTTCACCGTGCCGCTTCCGGAGCCTTCCGTGCTGCGGTACGGCTTCAGGTCGTTCCTCGACCGCTCCTCGCCGGTGTCCATTCCGCCGACGGTCGACCGGCAACTGTGGTCGTTTCTGATGTCGTTCGCGCGCAACTGCACGGCACGGCGATGGCGGCGCGCGATGGCGGTGTTCAACGAACTCAACCGCGGCTGTCTCGCCGCGTTCGAGCAGCTCACCGAGGGCGGTGTGAGTGCGCCCGTGAAGAACGCCGACCCGCTCGTGATCGCCTGCCGGGACCGTCACGACCGGGAGCACGTGCTGGAGGAATTCGCGCGGATGAGCGCGAGCGGCGGCGACGAGGCCCGGTTCGAGACCGTTACCGGTGATCAGCTGCGGGAACTCGAACCCGTTCTCAGCGCCGAAGTCCGCACCGGACTGCGGGTGCACGGGCAACGCTTCATCAACCCACCCGAATTCGTGCGAAGTCTCGCACAAGCCGTGCACGACCGGGGTGGTGACATCATCGGGAATTTCCCCGTGGCCCGGGTCGACGAGCTGGGTGAAGCAGGTGTCGAACTGGTTTCCTCCGGCATCTCGCAGGCGGGGGACACGGTGCGTGCCGACGCCGTCGTACTCGCCGGTGGGGCCTGGCTGAACGATCTGGCACAGCCCTTCGGCGTGAGAATGCGGGTGCAGGCAGGGCGTGGATACAGCTTCACGGTGCGACCGCGGGCGATGCCCACGCGTCCGATCTACCTGGCGGGCCAGCGAATCGCCTGCAATCCGCTGGGCGACCGCTTCCGGGTCACCGGCAGCATGGAGTTCCGTGCGCCCGACGCGCCCCTGGATCCTCGGCGTATTCGCACCATCATCGAATCCGCGCGGCCGATGTTCTCCGGTATCGACTGGAACGACCGCCACGAGGAGTGGGTGGGCTCGCGCCCCTGCACCCCGGACGGGCTGCCGCTGGTCGGTCCCAGCCGCTCGCCCCGGGTGCAGATCGCCGGAGGACACGGGATGTGGGGCATGGTGCTCGGGCCGCTCACCGGCAGGCTCCTCGCCGACGCCATGACGGGCAACGGCGAGGATCCACTCATCCGCCACTTCGACCCGCTGCGCTGAGCCCTGGCACGGTCACCGGCGCACCAGCACTACCGCGTCGCCCCGCGCACCGGAGCGAGCGGGTTCGGGGTGCGGCCCGTCCAGCGGTGCAGCACGGCGCGCCCCGTCTGCTTCTTGACGCCGTTCTCCTCGACGGTGCCGGACTCCGCGACGTAGTAGCGCCCGTCGTCCAAGGACACCAGGCCGTACTCGCCGGGAGCCTGCCAGCCACGCACACCCGTGACCGGATCGTGCAGGCCCTCCTTCGCGAGGGTGAGCAACTTGCCCTGCTCCGGCTCCGGCTGACCGCGCACCGGGCCGCGCACGGCGGGCCTCGTACCGTCGACGGTGAAGAGGGAGTAGTTGGGGAAGTCCGGCTTCTTTCCCTCGTACACCGCCAGCTGCCAGTTCCGGGAGGCGGCGTCGTACTCCAGGTTCTGCACGCCGTAGGTGGTGTTGCCGGTGTACGCGAAGTACTTGCCGTCGGCGTGCGCCGGGCCGCTGGTGTGCGGGGCCGACTCGCTCAGCGGACGCTCGTACTTCTTCCACCGGCGCACGTCGTACTGCAGAAGCACCTGGTGGTCGTTGTCGGAGCGCGCGTTGTTGGAGTAGATCCCGTAAGCGACGGTCAGCAGCGAGGCGCCGCGCTTGCGCTCGCCGCGTCCGCCCAGGTCCGGCCCGAACGCGACGCCGTCGATGCCGCTGCACCCGTAACGGTGGTCCCGCGTGTCGGCGGTGTCGCCGTCGAAGACCCCGTTGCCGTCCATGTCGGCGGTGTAGTCCTTGACGACTTCCTTGAGGTAGACCGTCGAGACGACGTCGCTGGTCTGGGCGTCGATGCCCATCCGGTCGATGCGGTCGGCGTCGAAGACGGCGATGTAGAACGACTCGGCATCCTTGTACTCCAAGGAGCCGTAGAGCCTGCCGTCCCGCTCGTTGAAGTCCAGATCGCCCAGATGGCCGGTGAATCCGGTGACGGAGCCGACCGGGTTGCCGCGCAGGTCCGTCTTGACCAGGAGGTTGGTGAAGGAGAAGTACATGTGGCCGCCCTTGCGGTCCATGGCCATGCCCTGGACGTGTCCGGCGTCCCACGCCCCACCGTCGATGACTGCCGGCAGCCGTTTCCCCCCACGGACGTCCGACTCCGTGTCACCGGTGGCGGACGCGGTCTGCGGCATCAGAACCGACCCCAGCAGTGTGGCAACCATGACGGCACCCGCCAGCGCGCTGCCCCGTCTGCCGGCCCGCAGCCCGGACGACCCGCCCCGCCCGGCCGTCTTCTCCCGCACCTTCATCCCGTACCGCCTTCCCAGTACTTCGAACGGCCGCCGTCCCCAAACCCCTGCCTTCAGCAGGGCGTCCGTCCCTGGGGCGGGCAGACCACCGACCGACTGCAATATCAGCGATCATTCTGCGGCTCTGCCGTGAACACCGGGAAGGCTCGCGGCCACATGAAGGCGACGATCGGGTGCGCGCTGCCCCTCCGCCACCGTGCTCGCCCGTGATCGTGCCGCCCAGGTCCGGGCCCCGAGCCGTGAACGGGGGCGAACGACGAACGAGGCCCGGGGTCACAGCACACCGCGCTGGGCCAGGTTGCGCATCAGCGCGCGCAGCCCGAACTCCCACGGCGCGGCCTGCTCGCTGACGGTGACGGTGTTGACCAGGGCACCGAGCCGGGGGCTGGAGATCCGTACCACGTCGCCGGGTTCGTGGGTGAAGCCCGCGCCGGGGGCGTGCCGGTCCTCGGTGGGCGCGAAGTGCGTGCCGGTGAACAGCACGAAGCCGTCAGGGTACTGGTGGTGCGGGCCGTGCACGGAGGCGACGAGGTCGAGCACGTCCCGGCTGATCTCCCGCATCGAGCTGCTGCCGTGCAGCAGATGGCCGTCCCGGCCCTCGACCCGCAGGTCGAGGTCCAGCCCGCGCACGTCGTCCAGACCGAAGCCGTCGTCGAACAGGCGGAGGAAGGGGCCGATCGCACATGAGGCGTTGTTGTCCTTGGCCTGGGACAGCAGCAGCGCGCTGCGCCCCTCGACGTCGCGGAGATTGACGTCGTTGCCGAGCGTGGCGGCGCGCAGCCGGCCGCGCGAGTCAGCGGCGATGACGACCTCGGGCTCGGGGTTGTTCCACACCGACGCAGCGAGGACGCCGATGTCGGCTCCGGTGCCCACCGCGGACAGCACCGGCGCCTTGGTGAACACCTCGGGGTCCGGGCCGATGCCCACCTCCAGATACTGCGACCACAGCCCTTCGGCGATCAGCAGCTCCTTGGCCTTCCCGGCCTCCGGCGACCCGGGGCGCACCTGGCCGAGGGCGCCCCCGACCGCGCTCACGACACGCTCGCGCACCCGGGCGGCCAGGGCAGGGTCGCCGCCGGTGCGCTCCTCGATGACCCGCTCCAGCAGGCTGCGGGCGAAGGTGACGCCTGCTGCCTTGATCACCTGGAGGTCGACGGGGGCGAGCAGGCGCGGGACATCCGGGCGGCCTGCCGCGGTGGACTCCAGCAGCTCGCCGAGCCGCCATGTGCGTCCGCCCGGCGCCTCGCGCACGAGCGCGGCGACGGTGTCCGGGTCTTCGCGTTCGAACAGGTCGCAGACGGTGGGAGCGAGGGCGGTCAGATCGACGACGTACTCGCCGCGCACCGCGGCCACACACGGGCCGCCCCACTCCGGCTCGTACACACGGGCGACGAGGGCCGCTCGATCGGCGTCCCTGGGCAGAACCGAACCGCACGACAGGGCCGGACGGGGCTGGGCTGCCGGGTCCACGGCGTTCCTCCTGAGCTCGACGGGATGTTGCCGGGCACGCGTCAGTGGGACTCGCGGGGTACGCCGAAGCCGCGGCAGCCGCGGAGGAAGCCGAAGTCGGCGCCCCGGTCGGCCTGTTCGACGTGCTGGGTGTAGAGCCAGGCGTAACCGCCGGCGTGCTGCGGGGCGGGCGGCGTCCACGCGGCCCGGCGCCGTTCGAGTTCGGCGTCGTCCACGTCCAGGCGCAGGGTGCGGTTCGGGGTGTCGAGAACCACCGGGTCGCCGTCGCGCACCAGGGCCAGGGGCCCGCCGACGGCGGCCTCCGGTGCCACGTGCAGGACCACGGTGCCGTACCCGGTGCCGCTCATCCGGCCGTCGCAGATACGCACCATGTCGGTGACGCCGGCTTTCAGCAGCTTGGTCGGCAGCGGGACGTTGGAGACTTCGGGCATGCCCGGGTAGCCCCTGGGCCCGGCGTTGCGGATGACGAGCACGGTGTTCTCGTCCACGTCGAGGTCCGGGTCGTCGCAGACCGCGTGATACGACTCGGGGGAGTCGAAGACGCGCGCCGGACCGCGGTGGGTGAGCAGCCGCGGTGACGCGGCGGACTGCTTGATCACCGCACCGTCGGGACACAGGTTGCCGCGCAGTACGGCGGTGCAACCTGTGTCCCGACGGTGCCGGCCGGCTGGAACGGGGCGTCCAGGCCGGTGATGACCTCCGGGCCGATGCGCTCGGCGTCCGCGACGTTCTCGGCGATGCCGCGGCCGGTGACGGTGATCTGCTCGCCGTGCAGCATTCCGCCGCGCAGGAGCTCGCCCAGGACCGCGGGCAGCCCACCCGCATAGCAGAAGTCCTCCATCAGGTACCTTCCGCTGGGCATCAGGTTGACCAGGGTCGGCACCGCACGGGCCAGGGCGTCGAAGTCTTCGGGGGCCAGCTCGACGCCGACCCGCCCGGCCAGGGCCGTGAGGTGGATGATGGCGTTGGTCGAGCCGCCGATGGCCGCGTTGGTGCGGATGGCGTTCTCGAACGCCTCCCGGGTCAGGATGTGCGAGGGTCGCAGCTCCTCGTGCACCATCTGCACGATGCGCCGCCCCGCCGCCTGCGCCGTCTCCGTCCGCCGGGAGTCGACGGCCGGCCAGGTCGCGGACCCCGGAAGCTGCATGCCGAGCGCCTCAGCCATGCACGCCATCGTGGAGGCCGTCCCCATGGTCATGCAGTGGCCGGCCGAGCGGGCCATGCAGCCCTCCGCGAAGAAGCACTCCTCCTGCGTCATCCGGCCGGTCTTCAGGTCCTCTTCGAACTTCCACACATGGGTGCCGGATCCCACGTCCTCACCCCGGTACTTGCCGTTGAGCATCGGCCCGCCGGTGACCATGAGGGCGGGCAGGTCGACGCTGGCGGCACCCATGAGCATGGCGGGCGTGGTCTTGTCGCAGCCGGACAGCAGCACGACGCCGTCGAGCGGGTTGGCCCGGACGAGCTCCTCGACCTCCATCGCCATCAGGTTGCGGTAGAGCATGGCGGTGGGGCGCATCAGCGTCTCGCCGGTGGCCATGGTCGGGAACTGGAGCGGGAAGCCGCCGGCCTGCCATACGCCGCGTTTGACCGCCTCGGCGACGCCGGTCAGATGGGCGTTGCACGGGGCGAGTTCGGAAGCACTGGTCGCGATGCCGATGACCGGACGCCCGTCGAACACCTCGTGCCCGAAGCCCTGGTTGCGCATCCAGGACCGGTACAACATCCCACTCCGGCCGCTCGCCCCGAACCACGCCTGGCTGCGGCGGGCCGTCTGCTTCTCGTCCGTCAAGAGTGCCTCCTGTGGCTCGTGAGCCGTTCGGTCCGGTCGGGTGAGGGTCAGCCGAAGAGATCCTGGATCTGCTGCCGTACGGTCAGCACGGACAACACGCCGAACAGGCCGACCGCCCACACCAGGGCGGCCGTCCGGTAGCTGCGCACCTTCAGCGGCGCGGGCAGCGCCTTGCGGTTCATGAAGAGCAGCAGGCCGGAGTAGACGAACATCATCAGCCCGGCCACGCAGGCGGAGATGACCAGCAGGACGAGCGGCTGGTCGAACCCGAGCGCCAGAATGGCGACGCCGATGGCCACCAGCCCCCACACCAGCCAGAAGTACAGCCGGCTCTCGGAGTGCCGCGCGCCTCGCAGATACGTCGACTTGAGGACGTCCGCGGCGAGTCTGCTGGTGTAGTCGACGATGCCGGTCGCCGCGCAGAACAGCGAGAAGGCGCCGATCAGCCAGAACAGCACCCCGAACCAGCTGCCGGCCTGGGACTTGAGTGCCTCGCCCTCCTCCCGCACGAAGCCGACGTCGTTGGAGAGACCCGGCGTGCCGAAGAGGGTGGAGTGCGCCATCAGCGAGGCGAGCACGATGGTGACGACGGTGGTGAGACCGAACGTCACGGCCTGTTCGGTGTTGGCGAAGCGCCACCAGCGCTTCCACCGCGCGAGGTTCTCTCCTTCCGGGACGAAGACGTATCCGGTGGCCGGTCCGGAAGCAGCGTCCTCCTTGCCGGTCACCGGGCTGACCAGCCGGGGCACGTAGTGGCCCATGCCGAAGCCCTTGTCACGTATCCAGTTGCTCTGGCACAGGTTCTGCCCGCCGCCGGCCCCGGCGTAGGCGAGCGCTCCCATCAGCACGGCGATGCCGAGCTCACTGGGGAACTGGCCGACGTGGGTGGCGGCCTGCGGCAGTTCCTTCCAGCTCGCCGCCTTGATGACGAAGATCACCGCGAGTACGAAGAATCCGCCGATCAGAGCGACCTTGACGAACAGCAGTCGTTCCAGCGCGGTGTACACGACCGGGGCGAGGGTGAGGATCGCGCCGATGAGCAGCAGCAGGCCCACGGCGATGAGGGTCGGCTCGCCGCCGAAGACGTACGAGAGCATGGCGGCGGAGCTGGTGGCCCAGCCCGGCCACAGGTTCGCCGCGTATGTCAGCGCGGCCAGCACCGCCCCCCAGTGCCGCCAGTAGCGGTTGAAGCCGGTCATGGCCGTCTCCCCGGTGGCGAGCGTGTAGCGCTCGATCTCCATGTTGAGAAACCACTGGGTGACGAGGCCGACGACCGCGCCCCACAGGAAGACGAGCCCGGCCTGGGAGGCGATGTAGGGCCAGAGGATGAACTCGCCCGAGGACAGCCCGACACCGGCTGCGACGATGCCCGGACCGATGATCCGCCAGGGCTTACGGGGCGGGGCCGGCAGCGTCCGCACTTCGGGCAGCGGCAGTCGGCGGCTGTTCAGGGGGAAGGGAGCTTCGGCATGGTGGGGAGTGCCGACGCCGTCGTCCGCGTGCGTCATGGGGAACGCCTCTCTCCGGCTGGTCGAGCTCGCGGGTCTGTACGATGAGAGCAATCATTGAATGATTCGATGATTGGCGTCCAGGGGGCGAACAAAGATCGTGATGCATTACCGGACCATGCATCAGTGGGTGGTCGACGAGCTCGGCCGACGGATCGTGGGTGGCACATGGCAGCCGGGGCAGTCGCTGCCGGTCGAAGATGTGCTCGCCACCGAAATCGGCGTCAGCCGCGGCGCGTTGCGAGAGGCGGTCAAGGCCCTCGCGGCCAAGGGGATGCTGCACGTACGCCCGCGCACGGGCACGCGCGTGCTGCCACCGGAACACTGGAACCACCTGGACCGCGACGTGCTGCGCTGGCAACAGTCCGGTGACTCCGCGGCCTTGCTGCGCGACACCGGTGAACTGCGCCGGATCGTCGAGCCCGAGGCCGCCCGGCTGGCAGCCGGCCGCGCCGGACCCGATGAGGTACGTGCCCTCTACGACGCCCTGACAGAGATGGAAGCCGCAGCGGTGCGCCCCGGACGCCGCGGCTACGTCGAGGCCGACATCACCTTCCACCGCACCCTGCTGGACGCGAGCGGCAACCGCCTCCTCG
This sequence comes from Streptomyces sp. B15, assembly GCF_018070605.1. Taxonomy (NCBI): domain Bacteria; kingdom Bacillati; phylum Actinomycetota; class Actinomycetes; order Kitasatosporales; family Streptomycetaceae; genus Streptomyces; species Streptomyces sp. B15. The sequence continues at coordinate 6,872 of NZ_JAGPXJ010000113.1, read as the reverse complement.
GCTCCCTGGGCCGCGCGGTGGACGTCGCGCTGGAACACAGCTTCGCCGTGAGTACGCAGACACCCGGCGCGGTCGAAGCCTCACTGCCGGCCCACCGCGCCATCGTGGAAGCCGTCGAGGGCCACGATCCCGCAGCCGCGTCCGCCGCCATACTGGCGATCATCGACGCGGCCGAGCGGGAGATCGCCCAGTCATCCGGCCGCCCACCGCAGCAGTGAGTCACGACAAGCCGGGCCAAGCCGGGAAAAGAGCTGCTAGCCGCTGCCAGGCGCGTATCGCGTTGTGATCGTCGGTGGTCCGGCGTGAGGTCTTCGACCCGGATCATCGAGAAACACAGCGATGCCCAGCCAGGCATTGTGCATGTTGACCAGGCGCTCGGCGCTTGGTCTGCTGCGGGATGATCGCGCGGATTCCCCTGCGCCGACGATGCACCTGGCTCGCACGGGAGGGTAAGCGCGGTCGGCCAGAACAGTGTTGGGCCTGGTCCGGGGCCTGCCCAGGCCGGTTCGAGGCACGTGGACGCGGAACCATCACCGTCCGGACTCCACGAATCAGACATCTTTCTCCGGCCAGCCCGCTGATCCCGAACTCCTCAGGCGAGGAGCGACAGCCGGCCGCGTGATGCCACTGATCCTACGGTCGGACTCAGGCAGGACCCGCCGGTCACGGAGTCGTCGCACGCGAGCAGCTTCCCGGGGCGGCGGGGGAGCGAAGGGTCAGCCGGCGTCGACGCGGATGCACCCGGTCCGGCCCTCCGCCCAGGCGCGCGGTCCCTCCCGGCACGGCGCATCCTTCCAGCGCCTTGCCGGGGGTGCCGGCGAGGAGGTGGGGTCTGGATGACGGGTCACAATGCCTCCTCCAGCCGGATAGCCTGACGCAGCGAGTCCCGTGCATGGTGCGACTCACCTTCCTGCGCCTCCAGCATGGCCGCTGCGATCGCGTCCAGCTTGCGCTGGAGAGCGGCCTCTGCCCGCCTCTCGGAGTTTTTCAGCAGAGCCAGCATGAGCAGGTTGACGGAAGTCAGTACGTCACCCGCGAAGATCAGCCAGGGCACGGGCAGATGCACCGCATGGACGATGACCATGCCGACGATCAGGATCAGACAGATAAGGAAGAAGAGCGGCGAACTGGTCAGGTTCGAGGCGGCCTCCGCGAGGCGGGCGAACCGGTCGCGGCGGTCGCCGCCCCGGTAGGAAGGGTGCTGAAGAGTCATGCACTCCGTGTTCCCCGGCGCTGGGGGAGTCCCACCTTCAGCTGCTGTCCGCCGCCGACTGAAGACGGGTTTCGGGCTGCAGTCCGAGCAGTCGCCACGGAGGAAGTGTTGCGGCAGATAGCACCACTGCATAATTTTCGAGATCACAGTGGCACATGCTGTCGCTGCCGGTTCCTGCGAGCCGGTGCGGGCTATAAGGTCCCCCGGGCGCCAGCGCGGCTTTGCCCCGGCTCGTAACGCCTCTTTCCGGCCCACCGCCCCGGCTGTCCCGGCCGTGTCAGCAGGTCGAGCAGGGGCTGCCGGTTCCGGCGCCCCGTGACACCACTGTGAGCCGAACGGGGAGGACGCGTCGGCGCGGAAGTCGGGCCCGTGCGGGGACCCGGTGCAGCAGATGGGCGCGGAGCACGATGCCGCCGCCGATGTCGTGGCCGACCAGTGCGGGGTCCGTCAGCCCCCAGTGGGCGACGAGTTGGGCGAGGGTCGCCGCCTGTCGGGCGATGGAGGGGCGAACGCCGGGTCGGGGCGGCGTGAGTCGCCGAAGCCGAGCAGGTCCCAGACGTGCACCGTGCAGTGTTCGGCGAGCCGTGGAAAGTCCTTGCGCCACAGGTAGGACCACGCGGGCGTGCCGTGGACAAGTACGACGGGCGGACCGTGGCCGAAAACGCCCGTGGCGACCTCTCCGCCCTCGACTCGTACCCGGTCGGGAAGTTGCCACTCTTCGTACGGATCGCCCCGGACAACGTCAGGTATGTGTGGACTGTCGTGCTGAGCGTGCGCGGGCATACGGTCTCGCCTCCGAGCTAAGAGGTGAAATATTCTTTCTCCGCTTACATCGGCTACGGTAGCCGTTACGGCAGCGGGAGGTAAGGCGTGGAGATCTATTTTTCCGATTACGCGGTTGGTGCGGGTGTGGCCACTGCTATGGCGAACAGCTCACCGGCGATCCGGTTGCGGACAAGCGAGGCGATGGGTGACCCCGCCGCACTGGCGCGCTTCCTCGCCGAGCACGCTGTCGAGCCCACGGACACTCGCCGGATCACCCGAGGCGATCTCGTCCAGGTGCACGCACTGCGCGAGGAGGTGCGCGCGGCCCTGGCGGCACCCACCGAGCAGGAGGCGGTCGAGCGGGCCAACACGCTGGTCGCACGTGCCGGGCGGGGACCTCTCCTGGTGCCGGGTGCGGACGGTTGGCGCTGGGTGGTCGGCACCGCGCCCGAGACGTGCATCGCCGACGAGCTGGCGGTCCTTACGGGCGCCGGGCTGCTCGGCTCGCTCCACGCCCTGGGCCACGACCGATTCCGGTACTGCGCGGCGCCCGAATGCGCGGGAGTGTTCGTGGACACCAGCCGCGCCGGACGTCGCCGGTATTGCAGCCCCCAGATCTGCGGCAACCGCCATAACGTCGCCCAGTACCGGGCACGCCGGAAACGCGACTCACCGGACAGGTCCTGAGCACGAGGGCCCCACCGTTCTGAGCCACGTGTGCCAGATCGGCCCTGGATGCTCGGTTGAGCGTCCAGCGCTCCCTGCGCGCCCCGGAGGGGCGTGATCGGCTCTCAGGCCGCCGTAGAGCACCGGGGTGGGTGCGGGGCCCCGCCGAAGTGTGTGAGCGCCATTGGCGGCAGCGCCCAAGGCTTGGGACATGTCCCCCCATGCTGAACGAGCCGCGGTGTTGTGCAGGTTGAAAGAGCCTGCTGGTGGCGCGGACATGCCTCGGACCAGGATTTCATCCCTTTGGGTAGGAGTGATCTCCCACGGCCGGAGCGTACGGTTCCGGCTGGCACGATGAGCCTGCTGAACAGAGCCGGTGACGTCGACGGGCAGCACACGCTTGCCAGTTGTCGTTCTGTCGACCGGACGCGGTGTCGTCTGTCCGAACGATCGGCGGGCGTTTGCTTGTGCCCGTCGGCCGACTCGGCCCCGTCCGGGTGCGGAGCGTAGGTGGAGGGCGTCGGACGTTGCAGAAGGGTGCCTCGTTGTCCCGTCATGAGCTGGCCGCTGTGGAGGGCGATCCGGCGTCGGTCACGCCGTACGAAGCGGATCCGTCGGCGGAGGTCCTGCCGCTGACAGCCGCCCAGCGCGAGATCTGGTTGTCCGAGCAGCACGCTTCACAGACCGGCGTCGCGTTGCGCGTCGGGGAGTATCTGGAGATCTGCGGACCGGTCGATCCGGTCGTGTTCGAGGCGGCGCTGCGCCAGGTCGTCGCGGAAACCGACGCGCTGCGGGCCCGTCTGGTGCTGGGTGACGACGGCCCGGTACAGACCCTGGAAGCTGAGTTGTCCTGGTCCCTGTCGGTCGTCGATGTCGGCGACGAGCCCGACCCGGAGGCGGCCGCACGCGGGTGGATCGCCCAGGACCTGGCTCGGCCCATGGAGATGGCGGAAGGCCCGCTGTTCAGCTTCGCTCTGCTCGAATTGGCGCCGGACCGGTTCTGGTGGTCCCACATGTACCACCACGCTGTGATGGACAGTTTCGGCCGCTCCCTCGTGGCACGCCGGACCGCGGAGGTGTACACCGCCTTGGCCCGCGGACGGGGGATCGGCCGCAGTCCCTTCGGCCCGCTGTCGGTCCTGGTCCGGGCGGATCAGAAGTACCGGGAGTCCCCGGAGTGCGCCGAGGACCGGAGGTACTGGGCCCGGCAACTGGAAGGATGGCAGCGGGCGGCGACGATCCCGCCCCGCCTCGGCTTCGGGGCAGCGGAGCACGGAGTGCCGGGAACCGAACAGCCCTCACACCACCCGGCCCCCGGGACGGCCCGCACGACCGAGGTACATCCCTTCCTGTGCCCCCAGGCCCTGCGGGCGGCAGCCCGGCGCGCCGGCATCACCCAGAACCGCTTCGTGATCGCGGCGGTGGCGCTCTACATCCACCGGCTGACCGGTACCAGGGACGTCGTCGTAGGGCTGGCCGTCGCCGGCCGTCCTGACCAGGTCTCCCGAACGACGCCTGGAATGCTGGCCAACGGGGTGCCCCTGCGGCTGACCGTGCGGCCCGACATGTCGCTGGGCAGCCTGTTGGCCCAGGTGGACGACGGGGTGAGGGAGGCGGTGGCGCACCAGCGCTATCGCGGGGAGGACCTGCATCGCGAGCTGGGTCTGCCCCGCGACGCCGGTACGGCGTTCTCGCCCGTGGTGAATCTGATGGGCTTTCCCTACGACTTCACCTTCGACGGTCACCGGTGCACCGCGCACCAGACATCCGCCGGGCTGTTCGCCGACCTGATGATCGCCGTGTGGGACCGCCGGGACGACGAAGGCCCGCAACTGCAACTGCGCGGTGCTCCCGAGGTGTACGACGACACGGCCCTCGCGGACCATCAGCGGCGGCTGCTGCGTCTGCTGGCGGACCTGGCGGAATGCGACCCCGGTCTCCCGCTCGGCACGGTTGACCTCCTCTCGGCCGACGAACGGCAGCGCTTGATCGGCGACGGGGAAGCACCGGTGCGCGGGGCTCCTGCCGTTCCCGTACCGGCGCTCTTCGAGGAGCAGGTGCGCAGCACACCAGGGGCGGTGGCGGTGAGCGCCGCTGATACGACCCTCACCTACGGCGAGCTCAACGCGCGGGCGAACCGGTTCGCGCATGCGCTCATCGCTCGGGGAATCGGGGCCGAGGACGTGGTGGCCCTGGCCCTGCCACGCAGCCAGGAACTGGTGACGGCGATCCTCGGCGTGCTCAAAGCAGGGGCTGCCTACCTGCCGGTGGACCCGGCGTATCCGGCGGCGCGGATCGAGTACCTGCTCACCGACGCGCGGCCGACCCTGGTGATCGACGATCCGCTGACGGTGGCCGAACTGGCTCAGGGCAGACCCGACACCGACCCGGGGATCCTGGTGGACCCGCTCCATCCGGCGTACGTGATCTACACCTCGGGGTCGACCGGCCGGCCCAAGGGGGTGGTGGTCACCCACACCGGCGTGGGAAACCTGGTCGCTGCCCAGACGGAGCGCTTCGCGATCGACGCCGACAGCCGCGTCCTGCAGTTCGCCCCGCCCAGCTTCGACGCCTCCGTATCCGAGCTGTTCACCGCCTTGCTGACCGGTGCAACCCTGGTGCTCCCGCCCACCGCTGACCCGGTGGCCGCCCTCACCGATCCGGACGTGTCGATCACTCATACGACCGTGCCGCCATCGGCACTGGCCGCAGTGGACGAAACACAGGCCTCCGTGAGCACCCTCGTGGTAGCAGGAGAGGCATGTCCGGCGAGCCTGGTGGAACGCTGGTCCGTCAATCGCCGGATGGTGAACGCGTACGGACCGACCGAGGCCACGGTGTGCGCCACCATGAGCGAACCGCTCACCCCTGCCCACACCCCGCCACCGATCGGGAGGCCGATCCCCGCCACCCGCGTCCATGTGCTGGACAGCGCGCTGCGCCCGACACCGCCTGGCGCGGTGGGTGAGCTGTACATCACAGGGGTGGGGCTGGCGCGGGGTTACCTGAGGCGACCGGGAATGACCGCCGAACGTTTCGTGGCCGACCCGTTCGGCCCTCCCGGGAGGCGGATGTACCGCACCGGTGACCTGGCCCGGTGGCGTTCCGACGGACTGCTGGAGTTCGCCGGGCGCGGCGACCAGCAGATCAAGGTACGCGGTCACCGCGTCGAATCCGGCGAGGTAGAGGCTGCTCTGGTCGGCGATTCCGACGTCGCTTCCGCCATCGTCCAGGTACGGGAGGGACGGTTGGTGGCCTATGTGGTGCCGACGTCCGGGGTCGAGGCGGACATCGCCTCGATGCGCGACCGCCTGCGGGACCGTCTGCCGGAATACATGGTGCCGTCCTCCTTCGTGGTGCTGGAGGAACTGCCACTGACACCGAACGGCAAGCTGGACAGGGCCGCGCTGCCCGCGCCGGCCGTCACCACGACCGCAGCCACCGGCCGCCCTCCGCGTACACCGGGTGAACAGGTGCTGTGCGAGCTGTTCGCCGAAGTGCTGGGGGTTCCCGCCGTCGGTGTGGACGACGACTTCTTCGCACTCGGCGGCCACTCGCTCCTTGCCACCCGCCTCAGCAGCCGCATCCGGGCCGCCCTCGGCACGAGCGTGGATCTGCGTGCCGTGTTCGAAGCACCTACCGTCGCCCGGCTGTCGGCCCGGCTGCACAGCGCGGAGGAGAAGTATCCGGCCCTGACCGCCCGTGAACGTCCCGATCCCGTGCCGCTGTCGTACGCGCAGCAGCGGTTGCTGTTCCTGCAACGTATGCAGGGACCCGACGCGACATACAACATCCCCCTGGCGTTGCGGCTTTCCGGCGAGCTCGACCGGACCGCGCTGAAGCAGGCGCTGCTGGATGTTGTCACCCGGCACGAGACCTTGCGCACCGTCTATCCGGAAGTCGCCGGCGTCCCTCGGCAACAGAGCATGGAGGCCCGGGCGGCATGTCCGCTGCTTCCGGTCACCGAGGTGGATGAGGAGAGTCTCCCGTCGCGGCTCACGGAATCCGCCCAGCACGTGTTCGACCTCGGTGTCGAGCCTCCGCTGCACGGCGAGCTTTTCGCTGTGAGCCCGACGACGCATGTGCTGCTGCTCGTGGTCCATCACATCGCCGCCGACGGCTGGTCGATGACGCCTTTGGCCCGGGATCTGACGACGGCGTACGCCGCTCGTCGCCGGGGGGAGGAGCCGGGGTGGGCGCCGCTGCCGGTGCAGTACGCCGACTACAC
>NZ_JAGPXJ010000112.1:0-19244 GCF_018070605.1 Streptomyces sp. B15 | reverse complement strand
CAAAGGCGACGGCGTCCACCACGCCATGCTCGGCATCGCCCGCCTGCACAACCTCACCCTCGCCGGATGACGTGGGAACAAGCAGGTCAGGATGTACGCCGTAGATCATTTACGGGACAACGCTTACTACCGGACGCCAGACCCAGCGCCTCGACAACATGGTCCGGAGCTTCCAGCCAGCCCGCCGACGTGATGACCGCGTATTCGCCGGGCGTGTAGATCTTGCCCGTCTGACGAGCACGGCCGTACAACTCCCTGGCACGACGGTTCACATCCAGGCCACGCACGTAGGTGCCCGATCCCTGACGCTTCTCGACCAGGCCCTGATGCCTCAACGCTTCGAGCGCACGAGCGGCAGTCGGCCGCGAGACGCTCCAATCGGCAGACAACTGCCGCTCCGAGGGCACCTCATCGCCCGCACGCAGATCTCCGCGAAGGATCTGATCACGGATGTAGTGAGCGATCTGCAAATACTTCGGCTGAGCCTCTTCGATCTTGGGCATCTCACCCTCCTAAGTGGCTATTACCTCTGGCCACTATAGAGTGAGTGGCTAAGCCCGAAACCCGTACCCTGACGCGGTGACGCGCTTGATCGTGGCAGCAGGAGGAGGGGGCGATGCAGTCGCCGCCGCCATGGTGGACGCCGCTCTGAACCCAGACGGGGAACCGGCGGTCGTCCTCACCTACGCATGGGACCGCCTACTGATCGACCCCGTTCCCGGCCCCCGGGGGCCTGCCAACTTCACCGGTCTCAGGGCGATCACGCCCAGCGTCCACGCAGTGCCGGGAGACGCGCAGCCGGTGGCGCCCGCCGGCTCGACACTGCCCCGGCTCGCAGCGGAGCTTCCCCACACCTTCGCCTTGATCGACCCGCACGCAGGCGTGCAGGGCATGACTCAGCAGGTGCAGGAGCTCACCGAGCACCTGAGCCTCAGCTCGATCGATCTGTTGGACGTCGGCGGAGACATCCTCGCCAAGGGCGACGAACCCACCCTCCGCAGCCCGCTCGGTGATGCGCTCACCCTCGCGGCGTGCTGCCAACTGTCCGTTCCGGTCCGGCTTCTGATCGCAGGGCCAGGACTCGACGGCGAACTCCCTGCCGAGCAACTCCGCGAACGCCTCGGCCCCAAGCTCCTGAGCCTCACCACCGAGCACACCGAACCCGTCAGCAATGTCTTGGAATGGCATCCGTCCGAAGCCACAGCCATGCTCGCCGCCACAGCCCGAGGAACCCGCGGACTCTGCGAAGTACGGGACGCCGGCCTATCGGTCCCCCTCACCGACGAGGGCCCCGCTCTCCACCAGGCCGACTTGGACGACGCTCTCAGCCGCAACGAACTCGCCCGAGCCGTCCTCTACAGCACCGCACTTGAGGAAGCCGAGCAGCACAGCCGGGAGATCTGCGGATACTCCGAGATCGACTACGAACGCAACAAGGCCATGTGGCTCGATGACCGGACGACCCAACCGATCGAGGGCACGGATGCCCTACTGGCGCAGCTCGACCAGTTCGAAGCCGAGGCCAGCGGGCGCGGTGCCACCCACACCACCTTCCGCCGTATCACTGAGGCCCTGGGCTACGACGGCTCGCAACGGCTCCAGCTCCGAGAACTGCTACTCCAGCACCGCCCGGAGCAGTACGAAGCCCCGCTCTGGCGCATCACGTCAAAGCCTGCGTAACAACTTTCTCTACGACTTCAAGGCGGCTCGCTCCGCTCCCCGCGCGCGGCACGGGCGCACAAGCAGCCGCCTGACGCCAGAGAAGGGGTGCGTCGTGGCTGGAGCGGTCGGCTCCACAGCTTTACGCAGCCACTTGGGCGCGAGCGTCGAAGAGCACGGCTCCAACGTCGTGCTTTGCCGGACAGGTCCACTACCTGTCCGACGCGCCGGAAGCTTACGGAGCCATGATCACTCGCCCCAAAGCAACTCCTACCCAAAGCCGCTTCACCAATCGTGTGCCGTCACGACTTACTCCGCCTTTCCCCTTATACCCCGCTTAGCAGGTTCTTCATTCGCCCACCGCGGAGCATGCAGCGCCTGCGGATCTACCAGTCCATGTTGGCGGCTTGATCCACGCGGTAGCAGTAGTAATCGGCCATCGCTAGAAAATCTTCCGAGGACTGCATAGCAGATGCCACCTCGGCCCTGAATCGCTCGTCGTAGTAAACGTCGAGACCACCTTTGATCCATTTCATTGCAAGCGGGGCGGCCGTATCGTCAAGCCATTCATCAAATGCATCAAAAGAACGCTTGATGCGCCCGAAATCCTCTACCCCCACAGGAACAAAGCTAAAGTAGGGCCTTTCGCGAATATCACTGAGTACAGCAGGAAGGGCACCGATACCCTTCATGTGAAACAACATGGTTGATCCAAACTTATCGAACCCACCATGTCCATACGTGTTCCGATATTCTTCTGCGATGCGATGAAGCTCATCGAAGTGTGCCTTAACGGAGCCATTCTCTCCAACCGGGAATACTTTCTTAAACTTCGCGCCCCATCGGTCACCGATGAAGGACTTTAAACTCTCCTTGGAAGGGTCGAACCCGACGAACGGAAGAAGAAGCACCAAATTGTGCTCAAGGAGGCTAAAATATGCGGACACCATAGCAACCGTATTATAAAATCCCTCTGTCTCTTCAGGGGCGATTAGATGCCAACCATTTCCCAAATCGCCATCCACTCGCCCTTTACCAGCAAACGCCAGCTCCGCACCCTCACGGAAGTACTCATATAGGTCGTGAAGTCGACGATACTGATTCCGAATAGTCACCTTTCCCTGGCGAATCTGTTCATCGGCGAATCCCCTAAGGTAATACCGCTCTAGGTAGCGTTGGGACTTTTCGAGCAGGGAGACGACTCGTTCACACAACGCCTTTGCGTCATCCTCGGCTGGCAGGGCCTGGGCGTCAACGTAAAGACGGAGTCCGAACTTTTGATGTGCCAGCGAACAGCAGTGGCCATCGATAAGAAACGTATACTCCCAGGCGAGCTTTTCCCCGCGTCCGAGATTGCGGCAGCCGAGCAGTTCAAGAGCTATGCGAGCGATTCCAGGAACAGGAAGCCGGGTAACGTCCACGCTGAATCGGTGCGTTGGCCGACCAATCACCAACGCGAACCCGGGATCATCGGACGCTGCAGGGGACACGCCTCGCAGAATACGGGATAGATGTTCCTTCAATTTTTCTTCCTGCCCTTTATTCAAAATCCCTCCCGCATACTCGATAAGTTACAGTACACCCCAAGGGGTCGTCTTCATTTACAGCGACTCTTCTTCCTGTCCAGTTCGCGTAAGATATAAAACATTAGGAGGGTGAGTAAGCCAAAGTGAGAGATGATTACGCTAGCAGCCACTAGCGATCCACCTATCCACTTCGGGCCTCCTCCGTTATCCATTACGGGAATCCATAGGTAGAGACCGCAAATATTGATGAGCCAGTTCCCCGTCTCCTTAGGGCGTCGCCCTGCACGTAGTTCAAAGAAGATGGTGAGCGCCATCCATGAGATAAGAATATACAGACTACCCACAGTGAGAACCGGGTTCAGGTCTGTGTAGTTGGCGACGAAGCGCACCTGATAGGGCCACTCGAAAGCCAGTAGGCTAGCGAGCAGTAAGAGGGGGCAAACTTGAAGCAGCAACCGTGCAATCCGCCTTGCTTGTGCCTCGTGACGGAACAGCAACTCTGCCCACCCCTCAAAGAGGGGATTCGGCACATTGTTGGGATCAAGACCGTCTAACGCACGGGAAACCGCTATGAAAGCTTCCTCCAACGTAAAGTCTCTAAGTTTCGTGCCGGTTGAGTCCATGTAAGCCTCGATTGCGCCGACAAAATCAGGCATTGTCTCCGAGGTTAAAACGGAACTGCGGGGAACAGTTACGCGCTTAATCGCGTCCTGCGCTTTCCAGAGTTCTGCAGTCAAGTTCACCCAGTAGAGTTTCCTCGTGTCGACGTCAAAGACGACACCCACTACCGGAATTTTGCTTTTCCTCCAGTCATCGAAGTGATCCTCAACCGGAATGGTGTAACCCTTGGCACGTTTGTACTTACGGCCCGCCTTTACCTGGATGGCAAGAACATGACCAGTTCGGTTCCCGCCTCTCGTCAGCAAGACATGCAAGTCCTCGCCGTGATCGTTTCCACCGTCGATCTCTTGGACGATATAATCATGATCTTCCAATAGCGTCCGCACGGCGTTCACGCCAGCTCGCTCGATGCAACGGTTAGACCTAACCCGTGCCATGCTCCCCCCTGAGGTCGTACTTACGATAGCGATGGTCTGGCCTGGGGAGTTGCGATTTTTGAATCTGCTCGGCGGCTGCCCTCGGGTACCGTCTGCCCATGTTCGGCCGTAACAGCTACAGCAACGCGCCACCGACATCAACGAGCCGGAACCACGGCGATACATAGCTGTCACGGCCACCCGTGCCAAATATGTGCCAGATCCTGCTGGAAACGACGGAGACCAAGCCGCTGGTCAGGCAGGCCCGCGCCCGTTCCCCCGCAGGTCAGCTCGGCAACCAGCCACGGAGGACCCGAGCTTCCCAAGCTGGGGGCTCGGGCACGGTGGTCACGGGCCAGCCATCGGTGCTTGCTCCGGTCGACGGCACCAGCAGCGTGGCTAAGGCTGGTGGGGGTGCAGCGAGGCATACGCGTGCGTGGTTGGTCGGCGCGCCCGCCATCGTGGCTGACTGTCGTCGGCTGAGGTTCAGACGGGTCATGTCGAAGTGCCGGCCGTCAGCGGAGTGCGCCGAAGCTGGGCCCTCCCTGGGCCGTCCGAGGTCGCTCGACAGTGGCCAATGACGACCAACGACGACCACCAGGCGCACGGGCTCACCGCACTTGAGCAGGGAAAACGCAGGTCGCCAAGATCCTCGGCAAGACCCAGGGCAAGAAGACGGGAGGCTCACGCCTCTGCCTTACCGTGAGGGCCTGGGCTCCCCAACGTCTTAGCCACAGAGTTGATTATCTGCTGGGCCGTCTCCAAGCCGTGGTGTGCCATCTCCTTGGTCTTGCCGATGGACCGGATCCGACGGTGCCGGTCCCCTGGCTTCTCCGGAGCTTTGAGATCCAACTCGTGCACGATCTCGTTGCGCGCAACGAAGAGGAGCTTGAGCTCACCGATCCGCTTGCGCAGCTTTGCGTCTGTCACTCCCAGCGCGCCAGCAACCTTCTGGACCTGCTCCGCCGACTGCAGCGACGACCCAGTCAACTCGTACACGTAGTCATCGATCAACGCACCCCGCGGATCACCGCTCGTCAGGTATCTCGCCAGAAACCTTGAGGCCTGTTCGTGGGCCAGACGAGCTTCCGCATGTGTCTGAAACTTGGACGCAGCCTCCTTGTTGACGGGCAACAGCGCAGCCAAAGTGTCTCGGATGAGTTGCTTCAGTGCCGAGTCGATTCCTGCACCCGCGAAGGTGAGCGCAGCTCGCAGGAGGTCTTCCTCGTTGGACGTAAGACGCCCTCGTAGATCGCCGCCTTCTTCGCGACGCGCTAACCGAACGATCGCCAGGTTATCCAGAACCGCCTCGACCGAGTCGTAGGCCGACGCCAGAAACCGCTGGGACTTGTCGGTATTGGGATGGAACCAGGCTGCGGAGAGTCCGTCGAGTTGCATGGTTGATCATACGAGGGATGTGCCGCCTAGCGGCCTCCACATTGCGAAGCAATCTCAGCCAAAGGATGATCCGAGCGGCTACGTACCGGATCACCCGCCCCCGGAGAGGTGTAAGAGGGACACAGCAACCTGAGTGTCTAAATGCGGGACAGCGAACAATCGTGGGCGTCAGCGACCATCAGCGCAGGTGACAAGCGCAGCAGCCCAGGGACGGCGAGCGTCCCAAGTTGCTGCGGGACGAAGAGGTCGCCCCGCTAGAGTGCGCATGATCGACGCCCCGACCTGCCCCGAGTGCGGCCAGCCTATGGAGTCGGGTGGCTTCGTCCTCTCTCCGGGGGGAGGGGAAGACGATGGCCAGCGGGCCTGCCGAACGCTGTGGAGCTGTACAAGTCGGCATAGCTGGTGGCGTTGGGCCGACCGGCCCGAGGAAGCCTTGGAAGTCTGTCCGACTCCCGAACTGTTCCGCTGACATCCAATGCCGACATCAACGGTCTTGGACGGTGGCGGCACTCAGCAGCCCAGCACGACACCGGCTCGCCAGGCAGGTGCCCGCCAGGGCAAGGGAAGATCGAACTCCTAAAGCGGTGCTCAGAGCCGTGCCCGATGCGGGCCCGACAGGCCGGTAAGTCACGGTCAACAGCGGACGTCAAGGTGGACCACAAAACCCCCTCGGCACTCGTTTCCACTGGTCAACGCATCAATGAGAGCAGAGCGCATCGTGATCCGTAAGGTCCGTGGCGCGGCGCCCGGTCTCGTCGCAGTCTGCGGACCGGTCGCGCCATCGCTGAGTGGTCAGCTGGGGCTGCGCGGAGGCGTCTGCGGTTCAAAGATCAAAGCCTGAAAGCGCGGCCGATGCCGGTGGGTGGCTGAGGGGACCACGTGCGGGTGCGCGCCGTCTGTCCCGCCGTCGTGGCTGACTTCCTGTGGCTGAGCATGCTCTGTCGGCGCCAGCCAGTAGCCTGCAGCTGTCAGCCGTGGCGTATCTGGAGGCTTCGTGGAAGCTACCGCTCTCACCAGTCCCGACCGACTGTGGTCGGCGCAGGAGGTCTTGATGCGCCCGAGCCCTGTTCCCGCAGCGGCGGGGGTCTACGGGTGGCACTTCGAGCAGGCACCCCACCAAGACCTGGACGCTGGACGCCTGCTCTACGTCGGCATAGCCCCGCGATACATGGCGAACCGGACCAGCACCCAGAACCTGCGGAAGCGCGTGCGGTACCACTACCGCGGCAACGCGGCCGGTTCGACACTGCGGCTCACTCTCGGTTGCCTGCTCGGCCTTGAACTGCGTCGTGTAGGAAGCGGCAAACGCATGACCTTCGGCAAGGCCGGGGAAGCCACCCTCAGCCAGTGGATGGCAGAGAACGCGCAAGTGTGCTGGATCGAGCACAGCAAACCGTGGAGCCTGGAGTCGCAGCTCATCTCTCAACTCGATCTGCCGTTGAACCTCGACCAGAACGACCACAACCCATTCCACGGCCGCCTAAAGGACATGAGGGCCGAAGCCCGCCACCTAGCCCGGGATTTGCCCATCAGCGCGTAGGCGTTCGGCTGACATCAACGGCGGCGAACGACGGCGTACGGAAGCGGTGGCGACGTGGATTCAGGGATCGCAGCAATCTTGGGGGCGGCCGTCGGAGCATTGGGCACTGGCGGTGCAGCTTTCGTTACGGGCTTGTGCGGAGCCAAGGCCACCCAGCGCCAGTTAGAGGCTCAGGACGCGCAAGCAAGGCGTCAGCTACGGGTCGAGCATGTACGGGAGCGTCGTGAGCCGCGCAGCACGGCGTACGCGGACTTCATCGCACAGGCTCGCGTCATCGAGAGGGCATTGGGGAGGTACCGCGACTCCCACACTCTCGACATGGCCCAGTTCCATTCGGAGATCGACAAGCTCGATTACTTGGGAGTGCAGGTATGGCTTGAGGGGCCGCCGGCTGTCATCCCTCCCTCCCAGGAGCTCATCAGCTGCGCCAGCCGTTGCATCAGACCGCTTCGCACCTCCATCGCAGCCCTCCAAAGCTTCGGCGAGGAATCCCCCGAGTATGCCGACACGAAAAGTGCAGTTGCTGACGTCGGCTTTGAGTTGCTCGCCCAGGTGCAGCGATTCGCCGAAGTCGCCCGTCGCGTACTCGATGACGAGGGAACCGGCGAACTGGCAAGCCCCATGGTCGAGGCACAGCTCTCAGTGCCTGAGCTGTCCGGAGAGCGGCCGTTGCCCGAACCCGTGACACCCACGAATGACACCAACAACAACAGGTGACAGCGGCATGGACCGAGGCAGCAGACCGACTGCAAATCAGATTCCCAGCCAGCGTGGCAGCCCGCCCAGTGATCGAACCGGTGGTCAGAACGGTTGCTGTACAGCAGCCAAGTACAGCAACCACCACAACCGCAGGCAGCCCGCACCAGCCGCAGACGCCCCGCCACAGGCCCCAGCCGACCCCACCGACCACCCCGCCCGAAGTTCGGGACGAAGAGGTCGTGGGTTCAAATCCCGCCACCCCGACAGAGAAGAAGCAGGTCAGGGCCGGTTTTCCGCAAGGAAGACCGGCCCTGATTCGTGTCGAGTGACTAGCTGAGTGACCATGGCGTTCCGTCGCCCCTGCGGAGCCTGGCGAACTGGTCACCTCGTGACGTCGAAGTCACGCGCATGAGCCGTCGTCCTCGATGCTGGTGGCCGTGATGCAAGCCGTGCCAGCGACCATCTCCCCTCCGCGGTCCGCGACGAACCGCTTGAAAGTGGGAAGCCCGGGTTATGGACATCGACCCGCAGGGCTTCGCCCTCGCGCCACCACCTCACCCGTACGCGCACGACTCTTCGAACGCGCCGTACAGGATCGCGTTCGTCACCAGCTCCCCACACCTTCGCGCTGATCGACCCGGAAGCGGGTGTACGCGGGATCGCGCACAAGTTGGGGGACTCACCGAACATCTGGGCCTCGACTCGATCGACCTGCTGGACGTCGGCGGAGACATCCTCGCCAAGGGCGACGAACCCACCCTCCGCAGCCCGCTCGGTGATGCACTCACCCTCGCGGCGTGCTGCCAACTGCCACTCCTGGTGCGCCTTCTGAATGCGGGCCCGGACTCGACGGCGAGCTTCCGGCTGACCAGCTCCGCGAACGACTCGGCCGCCAGCTCCTCAGCCTCACTGGTGAGATCTGCGGGTACTCGGAGATCGACTACGAACGCAACAAGGCCGCTTGGCTCGACAGCCGGACGACCAAACCCATCGAGAGCACACCCGCTCTACTGGCACAGCTCGACCAGCTCGAAGCCGAAGCCAGCGCACGAGGCGCCGCCCACACCACCTTCCGCCGCATCACTGAGGCATGGGGCTACGACGGCTCGCAACGGCTCCAGCTCCGCGAACTGCTACTCCACCACCGCCCGGAGCAGTACGACGCCCCGCTCTGGCGCATCGCGTCGAAGCCTGCGTAACAACGTTCTCTACGACTTCGAGGGCTCGCTCCGCTCGCCGCGCGGCCCGGCTCGCCGCCGGGCCGACGCTCCTGTCTTCGCCCCGCTCCGGCCCGGCCGGCCAGCCCGCGCGCGGCGCGAACCACACGAAGAGGACGCCATCGTGGCTGGGGCGGTCGGCTCCGCGGCTTTAGGCAGCCACCATGGGGGGGAGCCGCGAAGATCAGGGGCCCACTTCGGGCTATTGCGGGCAGGCGAGGTGCTGCCCGAGACGCAGCAAGCTTACGGGCCCCTGATCTCTCGCCCCATGGCAGCTCGAGCCGAGAGCCGCTCTGCCGACCGCTTAACGCGCCCGGATGATCATCCTGGGGACTCCGGACCCCACCGGGGCTGACATTCACAACCGCGCGGTGGGCCTTTCGTGGCGCTCCGCCATCGAGTCGCCTCGTGCAATCAGGTACGCGAAGACACCCACGAACGGCAGGATGAGGACGAGGAGCAGCCAGCCCGCCTTGGCGCCTCCTCCGAGATCATGGCTTCGGAAGATGTCCCCGATGATCTTGAAGAGGAGGATGAGCCACACGATCCAGAGGAAGAAGAACAGCATGGTCAAGAAGATGCTGAGAAGCGGAAAATCCATAGCTGGCCTCCGGAGATCGTTTCCTCGACATGCCCTTTGTCCCGCTACGCTCAGGCTTATGGCAGGTGTCTTCCTTGCGCCACCGCAGTGCCACCAACCGAGTGAAGTGGCCTCAGGCACAGGACCCCCGGGCCAGCCTCCAAAGCTGCGGGCGATGCAGGATCCAATCCCCCGGAGAAGGGACTGGGCTCACTGACTCGAGGGGCTGACATCCACGACCGACGACAACGACCTTGTACACGGACGCACCAAGGCAACCGAGCAGGCGCCCGGCAAGCAGGCTGAACCTGTCTCTAGAGGCACCCGGTCTAGCTCCTGAAGCGAGTGTCGACGTGCCCCCGGACGTCCCCGCCGCGCGACATCTGTTCTTCCTTGCCGCTCGGCTGAGCCCGGTGGCCGGCGCGCGGCGCATACGCGCGCTGATCGTTCGGCGCCCCCGCCGTCGTGGCGGGCTTTCTCCAGCTGAGGCCAGTGCAGGGAGGCCGTTGCGGTACAGCAGCGAAGTACAGCAACCCCCACGGCCACACACACCCTGCACCAGTGGCCAGAGCCGCGCCGCCGACCCAGCCGACCTCACCACCCACCGCCGCCCGTAGTTCGGGACGGAGAGGTCGTGGGTTCAAATCCCGCCACCCCGACAGAGGAAACACCAGGTCAGGGCTTTGATCGGCATTGCGGGTCGGGCCCCTGAGTGTTTCTGGGGTCGCTTGGGGGAAATCTGGGAGAGAGTCTGGTCGGGGTTCGCCCAGCGGGTTGCTGTCGAGGCCCTGCTCCAGGTCGCCGCCACAAGCCTCTGGGCCTGCGCCTTCGCGGGCCGCCCCGGCAGGTGCCGACCTGGCACGACGACCTGAGGTTGATCGACTCCACGCCACTGCCGTGCGGAGCCTCTCGCGAGGCCGTCACACGCTCCGGCCTGGCCCCCGAAACTCGGCGAGCGAGAAGTGGTGACCACTGCTGGAAGGCGGTCACTACGCCCCAGCCGGCCGGGGTCTGCCGCCCGCACCCGCCAACGGCTTCCTCACCTTCGCAGTCGGCCTCCGGCACGGCTGGGTCACCAACGCCAGGAACAAGCGATGCCTGATCGCCCGCTGTTGGCCGATCGAGCCCGGCCCCCCGGGGGGTGCGATGCGTTGGCCCTGGCGGTTGCTGTGCGTGGGGTGGGAGATCTTGTTCTGGCCTCGTTCGGGGGGCGCGGGTGCTGTTCGAGTGGGGCCGCTTCGGGGCGGGGAGCGGGACGTCAGGGGCGTATGCGTCGTTCGAGAAGTGGTTCCGCCGCGGTCGGCGGGGGCCGCGGGGCGGTGGCGCGAAGCCGCTCCATGGGCGCTGCGCCGGTCCTAGGGTGCCGTCATGCCTATTCCGCGCGCATCCGACGGTCAGCCGTTGTCCCTCTACACGTTGGACATCGACGCGGCTCTGGTCTATGCCCGCAAGGCCCTCGCGGAGGGGCTGAACGTGGAAATCACCGATCGGGATCTGCGCGACACGAAGACCCATCGCAGCTTTCAGAGTTCGCCGATCCTGGTGAAGTACTGGGGAGTTCGCGTCACCGAAGGTGCCAGTGCGATGGGCTACCGGTCGGCCTCGGCGCATCAGATCATCGCTGCTGTCGAGGGTTCGACGCCGGAGGAATACGGTGCGATCCACGCCGATGATCTGGTGCGGTTCTGCCGGGCCCACTACGAGAAAAGCGGCCACGCGGTGGGCGTGGCCGAGCGGGGCCGAGGCTGAGAGCCCGGCACTCCTCTGCGGGCAGCAGTGCGGCACGAGAAGGCGGGCGCGGAGGGGCGGCCGGAGAAGGTCTGGTACGCGGCGTACGGCTCCAACGTGCACCGCGAACGGTTGCGGGCCTATATCCGCGGTGGCCGGCCGCAGGGAGCGGGGCGGTGGTATCCGGGGTGCCGGGACCGGGGCATGCCGGTGGAGTCGATGCCGGTCGAGTTGCCCGGGGCGGTGTATTTCGCGACGACGTCACCGGTGTGGGGTGGCGGGAGGGCGTTCTACGATCCGGAGGCCGAGGGGCGCACTCTCGCGGTGGCGCATCTGGTGACGCCGGGGCAGTTCTCCGACGTCGCGGCGCAGGAGATGTACCGGGAGCCGGGCACCGACCTGGATCTGACCCAGGTGCTGGCGCACGGCCGGGCGTCCCTCGGGGAGGGTCGGTACGAGACGCTGGTGTGCGCCGGGGAGTTGGCGGGGCATCCGGTGCTGACGTTCACCGCGCCTTGGGGGCTGGGGGAGGTGCCGTACGTGGCTCCGGCGGAAGCTTATCTACGCTGTCTGGCCTCCGGGCTGCTGGAGGCAGGTGACTGGACTGCGGAGACAGTGGCCCGGTATCTGGCCTGGGCGCCGGGGGCGGAGGGAGTGTGGTCGGCGGAGGCGGTTGCGGAACTGGTCGCTGGGTAGGTCCGCTCCGCCCCCGCGCGCCCGGGGCCGGGTCAGAGGGTCAGCCGTTGTACGTGTAGCAGGTCACCCAGGTGCTTTCGCTCGTCGCGTGGGCGCCCCGCGCCGCGTACGCGCCGGAGAGGGCGGACTCGTTCTGGAGGACCCAGTCCATCTTGGTGGAGGAGATGTCGCGGGAGGCGGTCTTCACCAGTTGCCCGTCGAGGAAGTACTTCACCTTGCCCGGGGTCCACTCGATGCATGTGGTGTGCGGGGTGGTCCAGGAGGCGCCGGTGTCGACGTTCTCCTCACTCGGGTGGGCGAGGGCGGAGATGGTGTCGTCGTTGAAGTTGCCCCCGGTCTCGGGGAAATCCATCTCGTACGGCTCCTCGTAGAAGAGGTGCGCGGCCTTGAAGCCGGGGTCCATGCGGATCACCTTGAAGCGCTCGGTGTATTTGCCGTACGCGCGGTCCATGCATTTATGCGGCACCATGGTGGCCACGTAGTTGTCCTGGCCGGACTCCGGCCGTACATGTCGACCTTCATGGTGCCGGTGCTGTCGTAGCCGGAGGGGGAGACGGAGACGGCCTTGTCGGCGCCGTACTCGCCGCCCATGGTGTGGTCGTTGCCGTTGCTGTGGTTCTGGGGGTTGGCCGTGTCGTACCACCCGGTGGGATAGGCCGACCAGTTGGTGCGGTACTCGTCGCTGAGGCCGCCGCAGTAGGCGTCGGCGGTGTCGACGTTGCGATCGCAGTCGGAGAACGAGCCGACCGGCACGGTGTCGCCGTTGAAGTTCTCCGCGAACGCCTGGTGGACGCTGCCGCAGTCGCCCGACGGCACGGTGTTGTCCGTCACCCGGCACGCGTCCTCGGAGGGCGTCGCCTCGGCCGGCGCCGGTGCGGCCACCATCCATATGCATGCGCAGGCAGCCGCCAGCGCGGTGGCGGCCTGTTACCCGAGTTTCCGTCTCATGGCCGGAGAGTATGCCGCTGCCGCCTCTTCCGCGCACGCCTTTCATGGTCTCAACTCCCCTACCTAGGAATGCCGTTGAAGCAAGAGGCAGCCGACGCACGTCCCTCGTTGTCGTCGGAACGTACCCGGAAGGGATCGATCGATTTCCCTTTCCCAGGCGTATCAGCCGGTGACCACTAGTAGTTTGGGCCGGCAAAAGGCGGCGAGCCTGGCCGACTGTCACAAAGGAGCCGAAGTGGCCGACGAGGCGTTCAGTATCGACAAACGACCGCTACGCGACTTGCTGCAGCAAGTGCAGGTCGGCAAGGCGCAGCTACCCGAGTTCCAGCGGGGCTGGGTGTGGCCCTGGCCGAACATTGCGAGCCTACTTGCGTCGATTTCGCTGAGCTATCCCGTCGGTACCGTCATGTTGCTCAAGGCAGGCGGCGACGTGCGGTTCAAGTACCGACCGATCGAGGGCGCCGCGCCGCCAGGCGACGCGGAACCTGAATCGCTCGTGCTGGACGGGCAGCAGCGGCTCACCTCGCTCTTCCAAGCGCTGAAGTTGCACCGTCCGGTGGAGACGCAGGATCTGCGCAACCACCGGGCCGCCGGCTGGTTCTACGCGGACATGCGGGCCGCGTTGGAGGAGAACGGCGACCGCGAGGAGGCGATCCGCTTTCTTCCTGAGTCCCGGGTCGTCCGCAACTTCCGGGGGGAGGTGCTGGAGGACTACTCGACCCCGGAACTGGAGTACGAGCACCATCTCTTCCCTCTCCACGCCGTCTTCGACAACGGCGACTGGGGGGACGAGTTCACCGACTACTGGTCCGACCACAAGGAGAAGCGCACGCTCTGGCGGGCGTTCCGGCAGACGTTCGTCCGGCCCTTCGACCTGTACCACGTCCCCATCATTGAGCTGGGGCAGGAAGTCCCGCGACAGGCCGTCTGCCAGGTTTTCGAGAAGGTCAACACCGGCGGCGTCACCCTCACAGTGTTCGAGCTGCTGACCGCCACCTACGCCGCCGACGACTTCGACCTGCGCAAACACTGGGAGTACGAGTGCCGTGCGGCGTGGCAAGCGCCTGAGTACCGCATCCTGCGGGAGGTCTCCAACACCGACTTCCTGCAGGCCGTCACTCTGCTGGCCACAGCCGAGCGGTGGTGGCGCGAGCGGGACAGCGGCACGGAGGAGGAACGACTGCCGCGTATCGGCTGCAAGCGCAAGGACATGCTTGCGCTCTCCCTCACTGACTACCGACGTTTCGCCCCGATGCTCGTCGCCGGGTTCAAGACCGCCGCAAAGTTCCTGCACCAGCAGTACGTCTTCGACACTAAGTTCCTGCCCTATGGAACCCAACTGATCCCGCTGGCAGCCATCTTCGCCCTGGCCGCAGAGGACGCGCAGAGCGCGGGAGCGCAGGAGAAGCTGGCCCGTTGGTACTGGTGCGGGGTGTTCGGCGAGCTGTATGGCGGCTCCACCGAGACGCGCTTCAGCCAGGACCTGCCTGATGTCGTGGACTGGATTCGCGGGTCTGCGACCGAACCGCGAACCGTGACCGCCGCGCAGTTCTCACCGGGACGCCTGCTGACCCTGCGGACCCGCAACAGCGCAGCCTACAAGGGGATTTATGCTCTCCTGCTCAAGGCGGGGGCCGTGGACTGGCGTACCGGCGAGAAGGCCGAGGTCACCGGCTACTTCGACGAAGCCGTGGACATCCATCACATCTTTCCGAAGAGCTGGTGCGAGAAGGCCGGCCTGGACCCCGCTGTCTTCAACTCCATTGTCAACAAGACCCCGTTGACCGCACGCACCAACCGGATCATCGGCGGCGTTGCCCCCTCCGAATACCTCGGCCGGCTGGTGAACGCCGCCGAGACCCCTCGCGACAGCGTTAACCAGCACATCCGGACCCACCTCGCCGACCCGGGGCTCATGTCCTCCGACAAGTTCGAAGCCTTCTTCGCCGCCCGCAAGTCCGCCCTGCTCGACCAGATCTCGGGCGCCATGGGCAAGGTAGTCCTGGAGAGCGACAGCTCCGACGAGCCACCCGGCAACAGCCTGGACGCGACCGACGACACAGACGACCTGTAAGGGTGTGACGTTGGCCTACTCGTCGCCGACGTCCGATCACTCGTCCTGTTCCAGTTCGCCTTCCGTCTCCAGGTAGATCTGGCGCAGTGCGTCGAGGGTGGCCGGGTCGGGCTTGGACCACATGCCGCGGGACTCGGCCTCCAGCAGGCGCTCGGCGATGCCGTGCAGGGCCCAGGGGTTGGACTCCTGGAGGAAGGCGCGGTTGGTCTCGTCCAGGACGTAGGTCTCGGTGAGTTTGTCGTACATCCAGTCGGCGACCACGCCGGTGGTGGCGTCGTAGCCGAAGAGGTAGTCGACGGTGGCGGCCAGTTCGAAGGCGCCCTTGTAGCCGTGGCGGCGCATCGCCTCGATCCACTTGGGGTTGACCACCCGGGCGCGGAAGACGCGGGAGGTCTCCTCCACGAGGGTGCGGGTGCGCACCGTCTCGGGGCGGGTGGAGTCGCCGATGTACGCCTCGGGCGCGGTGCCGCGCAGCGCCCGCACGGTGGCGACCATGCCGCCGTGGTACTGGAAGTAGTCGTCGGAGTCGGCGATGTCGTGTTCGCGGGTGTCGGTGTTCTTGGCGGCGACGGCGATGCGCTTGTACGCCGTCTCCATCTCGCCCCGCGCGGGGCGGCCGTCGAGGTCGCGGCCGTAGGCGTAGCCGCCCCAGACGGTGTAGACCTCGGCGAGGTCGGCGTCGGTGCGCCAGTCACGGGAGTCGATCAGCTGGAGCAGGCCCGCGCCGTAGGTGCCGGGGCGGGAGCCGAAGATGCGGGTGGTGGCGCGGCGTTCGTCGCCGTGTTCGCGCAGGTCCTGCTGGGTGTGGGCGCGTACGTGGTTGGCCTCGTCCGGCTCGTCGAGCGAGGCGGCCAGCCGGACCGCGTCGTCCAGCAGCGCCACGGCGTGCGGGAACGCGTCGCGGAAGAAGCCGGAGATACGGAGGGTGACGTCGATGCGGGGGCGGCCCAGTTCCTCGTACGGGATGGGCTCCAGGCCGGTGACACGGCGGGAGGCGTCGTCCCACACCGGGCGGACACCCAGCAGCGCGAGGGCCTCGGCGATGTCGTCGCCCGCGGTGCGCATGGCGCTGGTGCCCCACAGGGACAGGCCGACGGAGGTGGGCCAAGTCCCGTTGTCCGTGCGGTAGCGCTCCAGGAGGGAGTCGGCCAGTGCCTGGCCCGTCTCCCACGCGAGGCGGGAGGGGACGGCCTTGGGGTCGACGGAGTAGAAGTTGCGCCCCGTCGGCAGCACGTTGACCAGCCCGCGCAGGGGCGAGCCGGACGGGCCCGCCGGTACGAAGCCGCCGTTCAGCGCGTGGACGGTGTGGTCCAACTCGGCGGTGGTGGCGGCGAGCCGGGGTACGACCTCGCGGGCTGCGAAGTCGAGGATGTCGGCCACCTGCTGCGGGTGGCCGGCGGCTGCGCGGGACACCGCCCGCGGGTCCCAGTCCGCGGCCTCCATCGCCTCGACCAGCGCGCGGGCCTTCGCCTCCGCCTCGTCGGAGGTGGTGCGGGTGGCGGCGGACTCGTCCAGGCCGAGGGCCTCGCGCAGACCGGGCAGGGTGCTCCTGCCGCCCCAGATCTGGCGGGCGCGCAGGATGGCCAGGACCAGGTTGACGCGGTCCTCGCCGGCCGGGGCCGCGCCCAGGACGTGCAGCCCGTCGCGGATCTGCGCGTCCTTGACCTCGCACAGCCAGCCGTCGACGTGGAGGAGGAAGTCGTCGAAGCCGTCGTCGTCGGGGCGCTCCTCCAGGCCGAGGTCGTGGTCGAGCCTGGCCGCCTGGATGAGCGTCCAGATCTGGGCGCGGATCGCCGGCAGCTTGGCCGGGTCCATGGAGCTGATCTGGGCGTACTCGTCCAGGAGTTGTTCGAGCCGGGCGATGTCCCCGTAGGAGTCGGCGCGGGCCATCGGCGGCACCAGGTGGTCGACGAGGGTGGCGTGCACCCGGCGCTTGGCCTGCGTGCCCTCACCCGGGTCGTTGACCAGGAACGGGTAGACCAGCGGCAGATCGCCCAGCGCGGCGTCCGGGGCGCAGGCCGCGGACAGGCCCGCGTTCTTTCCGGGCAGCCACTCCAGGTTGCCGTGCTTGCCCAGGTGGATCATCGCGTCGGCGCCGAAGCCCCCGTCCGACCGGGGGGCGGCGATCCAGCGGTAGGCCGCCAAGTAGTGGTGCGAGGGCGGCAGGTCCGGGTCGTGGTAGATGGCGATGGGGTTCTCGCCGAAGCCGCGGGGCGGCTGGATGAGGACGAGCAGGTTGCCGTGGCGCAGGGCCGCCAGGACGATGTCGCCTTCGGGGTTGTGCGTACGGTCGACGAACATCTCGCCCGGCGGCGGGCCCCAGTGCTCCTCCACCGCGTCCCGCAGCTCCTGCGGGAGGGTGGCGTACCAGCGGCGGTAGTCGGCCGCCGGGATGCGGACCGGGTTCTTGGCCAGCTGCTCCTCGGTGAGCCAGTCCTGGTCGTGGCCGCCCGCCTCGATGAGGGCCCTGATGAGGGCGTCACCGGTGTGCTCCCCGTCCTCGGGGGCGAGGCCAGGGATGTCGGCGGAGCCGAAGTCGTAGCCCTCCGCCCGGAGGCGGTGCAGCAGCGCCACCGCGCTGGCCGGGGTGTCGAGACCGACCGCGTTGCCGATCCGGGAGTGCTTGGTCGGGTACGCCGACAGCACGAGGGCCAGCCGCTTCTCGGACGCCGGGATACGGCGCAGCCGGGCATGGCGGACGGCGATGCCCGCGACGCGCGCCGCGCGCTCCGGGTCCGCCACATAGGACGGCAGGCCGTCGGCGTCGATCTCCTTGAAGGAGAACGGGACGGTGATGAGCCGCCCGTCGAACTCCGGAACGGCGATCTGGCTGGCCGCGTCCAGCGGCGAGACCCCCTCGTCGTTCTGCTCCCAGTCGGAGCGGGGCGCCGTCAGGCACAGCGCCTGGATGATGGGTACGTCCAGGCCGGTGAGGGCACCCGCGTCCCACGCCTCGTCGTCGCCGCCCGCGCCCGCGTCGGCCGGCTTGGCGCCGCCGGCGCCGCCCGCCGCCAGCACCGTCGTCACGATGACGTCCGCGGCGCGGAGCTCCTCGATGAGTTCGGGCTCGGGGGCGCGGAGGGAGGCCACGTAGAGGGGCAGGGGCCTGCCGCCGGCCGCCTCGATCGCGTCGCAGAGCGCGGCCGCGAACGCCGTGTTGCCGCTCATGTGGTGCGCGCGGTAATAGAGGACGGCAATGGTGGGGGCGGCCGTGTCCGTCGGTGCGGGTGTCCTGGATGTCTTCGGCGCGGGCTCGCGATCCAGGTGGCCCCAGGAGGGGGCCGGGGCCGGGGGCTCGAAGCCGTGCCCGGTGAGCAGCACCGTGTCGGAGAGGAAGCGGGCCAGCTGGACGAGGTTCGCCGGGCCGCCGTGTGCGAGGTACGCGTGCGCTTCGGCGGCCACCCCGATCGGGACCGTGGAGGCCGCCATCAGCTGGGCGTCCGGAGCCTGTTCGCCCGTCAGCACGACGAGCGGGACATCGGCCGCGCGGAGCAGGTCGATGCCCTCCTGCCAGGCCCGGATGCCACCGAGCAGTCGGACGACGACGAGGTCGACGCCTTCGAGGAGAGCGTCGAGCTCGGTGGTGAGGGTGTCGGTGTCCTCGGGGATGCGGCTCGGGTTGGCGTAGCGGTAGGTGAGGGGCGCGGAGGCGCCACCTTGCGCCGCACCCGTCACATTCGCCGGGTCCGTCACATCCGTCGCATTCGCCGCGTTCGCCGCACGGGCGCTGAGCAGGTCCGTGTCGGAGGTCGACAGGAGGAGGATCACCCGAGGCGTGTCGTCGGGGGTGGCGACGGGAGCGTCGACATCGGCGGTGACTTCGGCGCCGACGGGGGAGTCGGCGTTGTCACGTGACGAAAGCGGCATGCTGCGATCGGCCCTTCCTCGGGGTGTCCACGCCCCGGGCGGTCTCGGACTGGTCTCCCCTGCTCCGGAGACCTTCCGGCGGAAGACCGGGGCAGGTGCGAAGAGCGTGGGGAAGGGAGTTCCTGGCTCACCCGGCCGCGATGGTGGCTGGGCTCACAGTGGCGGGACCGCGCCGGATTCGCACCGGCTTCCTCCCTGTCGCCGTCGCCGGCGATGAGGCGGACCGGGTGGTCCGCCGTCAGCATCGTACGGGGGCCGGGTGCGCGGCGGGAGGG
>NZ_JAGPXJ010000111.1:0-19628 GCF_018070605.1 Streptomyces sp. B15 | reverse complement strand
GTGCTGCGCCACGGCTGGCCGAAGGTGCGGGACACCCGGGGGCAGGTCATGTTCTTCATGGACAACGACGGCCAGGAGATCCAGGACGCCTACCGCGCCTCAGGACGCGAGAGTCTGCAGGGGCGCGTGCTGTTCACCGACTCCGAACCGGGGCGGCCGGACGCGGCCTTCATGAAGGTGAACGACCCCAGGGGTGCCAACAAGGCCGTCATCCGCGATCTGGTGCGGCGCGGCTTCTTCGTGCGGACCCGGTCCGATGTGCCGCTGGACCAGGCGCGGAGCGGGGACACCGGAATGCTGCGGGACGCGCTCTCGTCCGGGGCGCAGATGGTGAGCACCGATTTCCCGGTCCCCGGGCTCGCGGCCCGCTACGGGTCCGACTACGTCGCCGAGTTGCCGGGCGACCCGGACCGCGCCGTGCGCTGCAACCCCGTGACGGGGCCCCGGCACTGTCCGCGAGGCCCGTTGGAGCCCCGCTGACCTTGCCTTCCGGCCCCGCTGCCGACGGGCGGGGCCGGTTGCCCGTTCAGGCGACGGGCTGGCGCTCCTGCTCGGCCTCGACGCGTGCGTTCCACTCCTTCTTGGCGGCCTGCCAGCCGTCCTCGTCGGCGCCGAGCCGCCAGTAGCCGGAGATGGACAGCTGCTCGCGTTCGATGCCCCGCTCCAGCCGCAGATGGCCACGGAGCTCCTTGACGAAACCGGCCTCGCCGTGGACGAAGGCGTGCACCCGTCCAGGGGGGAACTCCAGTTCGCGGACGGCCGGCACAAGGCGGGCACCCACCGGGTCGGCGCCTCGGTGCAGCCAGCGGACCTGGGCGCCCGGCGGGGCCTCCAGCGGCTGCTCCTCATCGGGCCCGGCGACCTCGACGAGCGCCCGCACGGTGGCCCCGGCGGGCATCCGGGCCAGGGCGGCCGCGATGGCGGGAAGCGCGCTCTCGTCACCGGCCAGCAGGTGCCAGTCGGCCTCCGGGCTCGGCGCATAGGCGCCGCCCGGGCCGAGGAACCGGACTTCGTCGCCGACGGCGGCGGAGCGGGCCCACGGCCCGGCCAGCCCCTCGTCGCCGTGGACGACGAAGTCGATGGTCAGCTCCAGCGCTTCCGGGTCCCAGGCGCGGACGGTGTACGTACGCATCGAGGGCCACTGCGCGCGCGGCAGCTCGGCACGGATCTGGGCGATGTCGAAGGGCTCCGGGTAGCGCACACCGGGGGCGGGGAACAGCAGCTTGACGTAGTGGTCGGTGTACTCGCCGGCCGGGAAGCCCGCCAGGGACTCGCCCCCGAGGACGATGCGCACCATGTGCGGCGTCAGCTGCTCGGTACGGATCACACGCGCGTGGTGCAGCTGCGGCTTGTTGCGGGCTGGACGGGCCGGGCGTTCTGGCACGGGGCCTCCCTGGACACGGAGCAACTTAGGTATACCTAAGCTAACAGACCGCGGCGGGAAGGATCAGCCCGCCATGGCCTCCAGCAGCCGGCGCAGCGAGCCGCCCAGCCCCCATCGCCCGGCCAGTTCCTCCAGCCGCTCCGGGTCGCGCGGTGTCCGCGGCAGGGTGAGGTCGGCATCCGGGAGGGGGAGGTCCCGGGCCACCCGCACCACGGTGGGGGCGACGTCGAGGTAGGCGGCGGCCTCCTTGAACTTCGTGCGCTGGGCGGGGGTGAGCCGGGAGACCGGGTCGGCCGCCGCGGCACGGATACCGGCCAGATCGCCGTACTCGGCCAGCAGCTTCGCGGCCGTCTTCTCGCCGACGCCGCGCACCCCCGGGAGGCCGTCGCTGGGGTCGCCGCGCAGGACGGCCAGGTCCGCGTACCCGGACCCGTCCACGCCGTACTTGGCGCGCAGTGCGGCGCCGTCGTAGGTGTCCAGGCTGCCGACGCCCTTGACGGGGTAGAGCACCCGCACGCCGCGCGCGTCGTCGACGAGCTGGAACAGGTCGCGGTCGCCGGTGACGACGTCGACCGGTCCGGTGGCGCGGGTCGCCAGGGTGCCGATCACATCGTCGGCCTCGTACTCCGCCGCACCCAGCCGGGCCAGCCCGATCGCGTCGAGGACCTGCTCGATCACCGGGATCTGCGGGCCCAGCGTGTCGGGGGTCTCCTCCTCGTCCGGGCCGTCCACGATCTCCTCGGCGACGCGGTGCGCCTTGTAGGAGGGGATCAGCTCCACCCGCCACTGGGGGCGCCAGTCGGCGTCCATGCAGGCGACCAGCGCCGCGGGGTGATGGTCCTGGACGAGTCTGGCGATGAAGTCGAGCAGCCCGCGCACGGCGTTGACCGGGGTCCCGTCCGGTGCGCGGACCGTCTCCGGGACGCCGAAGTACGCCCGGAAGTAGAGCGAGGCGGTGTCCAGGAGCATCAGCCGGCGGTCGTCCCCGGCATGCGCTCCGCCCGCTGCGTCGGATGCGTTCGCTGTGGTGATGGTCACGAGCCGATGATGCCGTACGGCACCGACAGGGCACGCCGGGTGGTCGCTTCGACCCGCACTCGCTCCCTCTGGGTAAATATCGCCCCTTTTGGTCGGTACAAGGATTTCGCTCCTGGTCCGGAGCTGCTCCTGGGGCAGGGCGGTCTGCCGTCACTCGATTGATGTAGGCTTCATCTTTCTGGTATGCGCCGTTTGCAGCGAATTACAGCGCTCCATGGCGAGGCAGGGGGGTGCCGGGGTAACTGTTGTCGAGTCAAGAGGGTGAATGTGTCCAGGCTGAGAGCCGAGCACCTGTACAAGGTGTTCGGGAGAAGAGCGGACCAGGCAGTAGCCCAGCTGGAAGCCGGTACGGACCGCGACGAACTGCGTGCCCAGGGCACGACCGCGGCCGTGATCGATGCCTCCTTCGAGGTGCAGGAGGGGCACATATTCGTGGTCATGGGCCTCTCCGGCTCCGGTAAGTCCACGCTGCTGCGCATGCTCAACGGCCTTCTCGAACCCACATCGGGCCGCGTCCTGTTCGACGGTGAGGACCTGACCGCACTCCGTCCGCGCGAACTGCGCCAGGTGCGGGCCCACAAGATCAGCATGGTCTTCCAGCACTTCGCGCTCTTCCCCCACCGCAGCGTGCTGGAGAACGCCGCCTACGGCCTGGAGGTGCAGGGCGTACCGCGCGAGGAGCGTGAGCGGCGCGCCACCGAGGCCCTGGAGCTGGCCGGTCTCAAGGGCTGGGAGGGCTCCTGGCCCGACGAGCTGTCCGGCGGCATGCAGCAGCGCGTCGGACTGGCCCGCGCGCTGGCCACCGACGCCGACCTGCTGCTGATGGACGAGTCCTTCAGCGCACTGGACCCGCTCATCCGCCGCGACATGCAGGACCAGCTGCTGCAGCTGCAGAAGACCCTGCACAAGACCATCGTCTTCATCACCCACGACCTGAACGAGGCCATGCGCCTCGGCGACCGCATCGCCGTGATGCGGGACGGCCGGATCGTCCAGACAGGCACTGCCGAGGACATCCTGGTGCGGCCCGCCACCGACTACGTCGCCTCCTTCATCCAGGACGTGGACCGCTCCCGGGTGCTGACCGCGGGCGCGATCATGCGGGACGCCGAGAGCGGCGCCGCGGCCCCGGCCGACGGCGGCGTGCCCGAGGGCGCGGCCACCGTCACCACCGGGACCCCGCTCGCCGAGCTGTTCACCCCGTTCGCCACCAGCGACCAGCCGCTGGTCGTCACCGACGCCTCGGGCGCCCCCGTCGGCGTCATCGACCGCGAACGGCTGTTCACCGCGCTGGCCGAGGAGCCCCGGGTGGCACCGCCCGCCGGGGCCCGGAACGGGAACGAGGTGAGCGCACATGCCTGAGTTCCACCCCGGCAACTGGGCCGAGACCGCCGTCGACTGGCTGCAGACCCACCTCGGCTGGCTCTTCGATGCCATCAACACGGTGCTGACCGGGCTCTACGACGGGATCAACATGGTCCTGGGCGGCGCCGAGCCGCTGCTGCTGGCCGGTATCTTCGCCGTCGTCGCGTTCTGGCTGCGCGGCCTCCTCGCGGGCGTCGTCGGCTTCGCCGGCTTCCTGCTGATCGACTCCTTCGGTCTGTGGGACGACGCCATGTCCACGCTGTCGCTCGTCCTGGCCGCCGCCGTCATCACCGTCGTCTTCGCGGTGCCGACCGGTGTCTGGGCGGCCCGCAGCAAGTCCGTCAGCGCTGCCGTGCGTCCGGTCCTCGACGTGATGCAGACGATGCCGGCCTTCGTCTACCTCATCCCCGGCGTGATGTTCTTCTCCGTCGGCACCACCCCCGGCCTGCTGGCGACGATCATCTTCTCGATGCCGCCCGGCGTCCGGATGACCGAACTGGGCATCAGGCAGGTCGACAGCGAGCTGGTGGAGGCCGCCGACGCGTTCGGCACCAGCCCCAAGCAGACCCTCACCCGGGTGCAGTTCCCGCTGGCGCTGCCGACGATCATGGCCGGTATCAACCAGGTCATCATGCTGGCGCTCTCGATGGTCGTCATCGCCGGTATGGCAGGTGCGCCGGGGCTCGGCGAGCGCGTCTACGCCGCCGTCACCCAGGTGCAGATCGGTCTGGGCGTCGAGTCCGGCATCGCCGTCGTCATCCTGGCCATGTATCTGGACCGGATGACCGGTGCCCTCAATGTGCGGGTCTCGCCCCTCGGCCGCCGTGCCGCGGCGAAGGCCACCGCCATGATGGGCCGGTTGCGCTTCGTCCGCTACAAGCCCGGCACGGTCGTCGCGCTCTCCGGTGTCCTCGTGCTGGCGCTGGCCGCCGGCGGTCTGAACCTGGCGAGCTCGGGCTCCGACGCGCAGGCCGCGGCCGGCACCGACGTCGGCAAGGGCAAGCAGCTGAAGATGGGCTACATCCCCTGGGACGAGGGCATCGCCACCTCCTACCTGTGGAAGGAGGCGCTGGAGCAGCGCGGCTACGAGCCCAGCCTCAAGCAGCTGGACGCGGGTCCCCTCTACACCTCCCTCGCGCAGGGGCAGACCGACTTCCAGACGGACGCCTGGCTGCCCACCACGCACCAGCAGTACTGGGACAAGTACGGCTCCAAGATGGAGAAGCTGGGCGACTGGTACGGCCCGACCTCGCTGGAGCTGTCCGTGCCGTCCTACGTCAAGGGCGTCAAGTCCCTCGCGGACCTCAAGGGGCAGGGCAAGAAGTTCGACGGCAAGATCATCGGCATCGAGTCCAGCGCCGGTGAGATGAAGATCCTCAAGGACAAGGTCCTCAAGGAGTACGGCCTGGAGGGCGAGTACAAGGTCGTCTCCTCCAGCACCTCCTCCATGCTGTCGGAGCTGAAGCGCTCCATCCAGCAGAAGGAGCCGGTCGTCGTCACGCTTTGGTCCCCGCACTGGGCGTACAACAAGTACGACCTGACCAAGCTGAAGGACCCCGAGGGCGCCTTCGGAAAGGGCGAGAAGCTCTACAACGTCGGCCGGAAGGGCTTCGCCGAGGACAACCCGGTGGTGGCCCACTGGCTGAAGAACTTTCACCTGACGGAGAAGCAGCTGACCTCCCTGGAGGACAGGATCCAAAGCGCGCCCAAGGGCCAGGAGCAGCAGGCCGTCAAGGAGTGGCTGAAGGCCCGCCCCGGCTTCCTCGACAAGATGGTGCCGGTGCCCGGTGGCAAGCAGAAGCAGGGCAAGGGCGCGGGCAAGACCGTCGACATGGGCTACTTCCCCTGGGACGAGGCCATCGCGACGACCTACCTGTGGCAGAACATCCTGGAGGACCGCGGCTACAAGCCGAAGGTCAAACAGCTCGACCCGGGCCCGCTCTACACGGCGCTGTCCCAGGGCCAGATGGACTTCCAGACGGACGCCTGGCTGCCCACCACCCATGAGCAGTACTGGCGCAAGTACAAGGACAAGCTCACCGATCTGGGCTCCTGGTACGGCCCCACGTCGCTGGAGCTGTCCGTGCCGTCCTACGTCAAGGGCGTCGACTCGCTGGCGGACCTCAAGGGCAAGAGCGAGCTGTTCGGCGGGAAGATCACCGGCATCGAGTCCAGCGCGGGCGAGATGAAGATCCTCAAGCGGGTGCTCAAGGACTACGGGCTGGACAAGGAGTACAAGGTCGTCTCCTCCAGCACCTCCTCCATGCTCTCCGCGGTGGACAAGTCGGTGAAGCAGAAGAAGCCGATCGTGGCTACCACCTGGTCGCCGCACTGGGTCTACAGCAAGTACCCGATGAAGAAGCTCAAGGACCCCAAGGGTTCCTGGGGCAAGGGCGACCGGATCCATGTCACCGCCAAGAAGGGCTTCAAGAAGGAATTCCCCGAGCTGCACGGCTGGCTGAAGGACTTCAAGATGTCCGAGAAGGACCTCGGCTCCCTGGAAGCCGCCATCCAGAAGGGCGGCAAGGGAAACGAGAAGGAATCCGTCCGCACCTGGCTGGACTCCCGGCCGGGCCTGGAGGACAAGCTGGCACCGGTCGAGTGACGCCCTCCGTGTGACGGCCCGTCGCCGTCGCACCCGCCACCACGCAGCGGCCCCGGCACGCGCATCACACGCGCTGCCGGGGCCGCCGCGTGGTCGGCGGTCGGAAATTCATATGACGCGCCGCCGGTCACGCCCTACCGTCGTAGACGTGAACGAACGCACCTCCCGGTGCGCAGACGACGGCTACTTCTCTGGTTGAACAGGTTCGAATCCTGAACGCCGTCGTCGCATCCGATCTCGGGAGGCGTGCTCGGCACCCACCGGAGCGCCCGGTGCGTGGACGACGGATACTTCACTCACCTTGAACCGGCCGTCGTCCGTCTCATGTCCTCGGGCGCTTCCGTAACGCCGCACGCCCGATTCCTCCCGGGGCGCATGCCGTTCCACGACACCGCACCGCGATTCGGGGGAATCATGAGCAAGTTCAACCGGCAGCACACGCATGCCCGCAACGCCCTGACCCTCACCCATGAGGGCGGCAAGGCCTATGTACGGGACGCCAAGTCCGAGCTGGTACTGCTCGCCGTGGTCAACATGGTCGGCGAGGACACCTTCTACGAGTCGGCCACCGAGCGCGACAACCGGTACGCGGACCTCGTGCACACCGTCGCCGTCGACGACGGGGCCTGGACGGCCCGCTTCGTGGCCTGGCTGCGCGACGAGGCGCAGATGCGCTCCGCCTCGCTGGTCGCCGCGGCGCACGCCGTGTGGGCACGGCTGGCCGAGGGCAGGCACGGCGGCAACCGCGAGATCGTGGCCGCCGCCTGCCGACGCGCGGACGAGCCCGGCGAGTTCCTCGCCTACTGGACCACCACGTTCGGCCGCGCCGTACCCAAGCCCGTCAAGCGGGGCCTCGGTGACGCGGTGCGCCGGCTCTACACCGAGAAGGCGCTGCTGAAGTACGACACCGACAGCCACGCCTTCCGGTTCGGCGACGTGCTGGAGCTGACACACGCCTCGCCCGACCCGGACAAGCCGTGGCAGGGAGAGCTGTTCCGGCACGCGCTCGACCGCAGGCACGGCCGCGACGCACAGGTCCCCGAGGCCCTGCCGACCGTGGCGGCCCGAGCCGAGCTGATGGCCCTCCCTGTCGTCGACCGGCAGCTTGTGCCCACCCGGCCGGACGGCCCCGCCGTCCTCGCCCGCGCCGGCATGACCTGGGAGGCGCTGGCCGGCTGGCTCCAGGGCCCGATGGACGCGGCCGCCTGGGAAGCCGTACTGCCCTCGATGGGCCTGATGGCGCAGCTGCGCAACCTGCGCAACTTCGACCGCGTCGGCGTCTCGGACGAGGCGGCGCAGCAGGTCGTCGACCGGCTGCGGGACCGGGAGCAGATCGCCCGCTCGCGGCAGTTCCCGTACCGGTTCCTGTCCGCCTACCGCGCCGCGCCGTCGCTGCGCTGGGCGTACGCGCTGGAGCAGGCACTGGCCGCCTCCACCGCCAACGTCCCGCCGCTGCCCGGCCGTACGCTGCTGCTCGTCGACTCCTCGGGCTCCATGCAGGGCGCGGTCTCGGCCCGCTCCAGCGTCACGCACGCGGACGTGGGGGCGCTGTTCGGCGCCGTACTCGCGCAGCGGGGTGAGCAGGTGGACATGTACGGGTTCGCCAACGGCCACTTCCGGCACGAACCGGCCCGCGGTGGCTCGGTCCTCCCGAGCATCGAGGCCTTCCGCTCCCGGCTGGGGGAGGTCGGCTACGGCACCGAGACGGTGGCGGCGCTGCGCGCGACCTACGACGGGCACGACCGGGTCGTGCTCATCTCGGACATGCAGGCGTTCCGCTACCCGGGGAACGGGGCACGTGGCGTCTCGGTCTCCGAAGCGGTGCCGGGGTCCGTGCCGCTGTTCGGCGTCAACACCTCCGGGTACGCGCCGTCCGCGCTGGACACCTCGCGGCCCAACCGGTTCGAGATCGGGGGCTTCTCCGACAAGCTGTTCACCATGATGGCGCTGCTGAGCGAGGGGGAAGCCGCCCGGTGGCCCTGGGAGCGGCAGTGAGACTTCCCGTGCCCGCCCCTTCCGGGCCGGGCACGGGAGGGAACCCTCAGCCCCGGTGAAAGGCCGGCAGCACTTCGTCCTGCCAGACGTGGAAGAACTCCTCGTGCCGGCCGCCGATCTGCTGGACGTACACCTCGTCGAACCCGGCATCGGCGTACTGCTGCACCCGCGCGCGGTGCCGCGCCGGGTCGGGCCCGCACACCATCTGCTCGGCCACCGCCTCCCGGGGCACCAGGGAAGCGGCGGCCGCGAAGTCCTTCTGACGGGTGAGGGTGGACGGCAACTGGCCCGGCAGCAGTTCGTTGGCCCACAACCGGTGGGCCGTATCCAGCCCCTCCTGCTCGCTGGGTGCCCAGCACACCTTCATCCCGCCCTGCACGGGGCGCTTCCCGCCGCCCGCCGAGCGGTAGCGCTCGACCAGTTCGGCGTCGGGTGAGGCGGTGCAGAAGGCGTCGCCGATCCGTGCGGCGAGATCGGTCGCCTTGGGGCCGAACGCGGAGACGGAGATCGGTACCGGCTCGTCCGGGACGGTGTAGAGGCGGGCTTCGTCGACCCGGTAGAAGGTGCCGCGGAAGGTGGTGCGCTTTCCCCGGTGCAGCAGCCGGATGATCTCCACGGCCTCCTCCAGCCGCTCCAGCCGCTCGCGCGCCGGCGGCCAGTGCTGTCCCAGCACATGTTCGTTGAGCGCTTCACCGCTCCCGACCCCGAGGGTGAAACGGCCCTCCAGCTGTACGGCGGCGGTGGCCGCGGCGTGTGCGACGACGGCCGGGTGCATACGGAAGGTGGGACAGGTGACGGCGGTGCCCACCGGCAGGGAAGTGACCTGGGAGAGCGCTCCGATGACGGACCACACGAAGGGGCTGTTGCCCTGGGCGTCCGTCCACGGGTGGAAGTGGTCGGAGATCCACAGCCGCTGGAAGCCCGCCTCCTCGGCCATCCGCGCCTGGCGAACCAGCTCCTGTGGCCCGAATTCCTCGCACGCAAGAAAGTACCCGATGCTGACCATGCCGGAAGAAGTACCGTCTCACCTCGTACCGAAACGGATCGGTCGGATCGTCACCTCCCTGGCGCGCTGCCGTCCCGCACGCCGCGTCGCCCGGTCCAGGACCACATAGGGTGCTGCGCATGACTCGCCGTTCCGTCGTGTCGCTCGTACCGTCCCTCACCGAGGCGGTGGCGGCCACCGCGCCCGAGCTGCTGGTCGGGGCGACAGACTGGTGCACGCATCCGGCGGATCTTCAGGTCACCAGGGTGCGCGGCACCAAGAACCCCGACCTCGCGGCCGTCGTCGGCCTCGCTCCGGATCTCGTGCTCGCCAACGAGGAGGAGAACCGCCCCGAGGATCTGCGTGCCCTGCGCGCCGCGGGGCTGCGGGTGATGGTGACCGAGATCCGCACACTGGAGCAGGGCTTCGGCGAACTGCACCGGGTGCTGACCGAGGGCTGCGCCCTCCCGCGCCCCGCCTGGCTCGACGCGGCCGAGACCGCGTGGGCCGAGGCCCGCGCGGAGTTCGACGTCCGCGCTGTCGTACCGATCTGGCGCAAGCCGTGGATGGTGCTGGGCCGGGACACCTTCGCCGGTGCGCTGCTGGCCCACCTCGGTGTGCACAACGTCTACGCCGCACACGACGAACGCTATCCGCGCGTACCGATAGCAAGGCTGTCCGAGCGGGGCCGCGCCGAGCTGGTCGTACTGCCGGACGAGCCGTACCGCTTCACCGCCGAGGACGGACCGGAAGCATTCCCCCACACCCCTGCCGCGCTGTGCAGCGGCCGCCATCTCACCTGGTACGGGCCCTCGTTGGTACAGGCTCCGCAGGTGCTCGCCTCCGCGGTGCGAGCAGCGCTCCGCTGAACAGCCCGGCCACGGTGCGGGCGGCAGCCGTCGCCCAGGCGGCGACCAGCAGGACGTACAGCACCACCGCCAGCCAGCCGAACGCGGCGGCCCCGGTGTGCCGCCACACCGCCGCGGCCCCCGTCACACAGGTGCCGACGGGGAAGGTGAACGCCCACCAGGTCAGGGAGAACCCCATTCCCCGCCGTGCGGCCCGCCCCACCAGCGCGGCGGACAGCGCGAGCCACAGCAGGGCGAACCCGAGCACCGGCACCCCGTAGAGCACCGACAGCGACGCGAAATCGCCGGGGGCGGCATCGGCGAGGTTGCCCAGCGCCGTCGTCGACTGCCCCAGCGGCCCGAGCACCAGGAAGAGCGTCGGTGTCATCGGCAGCGGCAGCGGCCCGTGGTGGATCAGCCGCGCGAGCACCAGCGGCAGTATCAGCAGCGTGGCCAGCAGGCTCATCCCGAACAGGGCGAAGCAGCCCAGCAGCAGCACCTGTCCGGGCGGGCCCGCGGGCAGGTGTGCCGTCAGCGGCGGGCCCAGCGCGGCGGAGACCATCGGCGCCACCACCGGCAGCAGCCACACCGGGCTCGCGCTGCCCGGCGCCACATCGTGCCGGGCGATCATCAGATACGGCACGCCGACGGCCGCCACCAGCCCCACCGCCGTCCCGGCCGCCCACAGCGCCGCGCCGATAGCCACGGCTCCCGGCACCTTCAGCGCGGTCGCCCCGCCGCCGACGGCCAGCAGCGCCATCGCCAGGCAGCCCTGGAACGGGGCGACCGCCGGATCGAGCAGCTGCTCACGGGCCCGGTCGCGGTGGCGCAGCCAGTGCCCGGCGCGCGCCGTCAGCAGCACCACCAGCGCCACCGCCGCCAGCGCCCAGACGCCGGCAAGTGCGGCGTGCGGCGGGTGTTCCGGCAGTGTGGTTCCGGCGGTGGCGACGACGGCGGTGCCCATCACCGCCGCGTACCAGTTCGGGCCCAGCTCACGCAGCCGTGCCGGACGGGTGCCGGTGTCGGTGGCGGTCGCCGCGGTGCCACCGGGTGGGCCCGCCGCGATGTGCGGGTCCGGTGCGGTGGCCGGTGGGTCTGCCGGACGGACGCCGGTGGTGCGTACGGGTGCGGTCATGTCCCTACGCTCCTGTGGAACAGGGCCGGCGACCAGGGAGGATCTCCCTATGGGGGCATAAGCTGAACCTATGACTGATGCGGAGGGCACGGGGGGTGGCCTGGCACACCGGGTGCCGGACCTGGGAGCACTGGAGTTGCTGCTGGCCGTCGCCCGGCTCGGCAGTCTGGGGCGGGCCGCGCGCGAGACGGGCGTGAGCCAGCCCGCCGCCAGCGGCCGCATCCGCTCCATGGAGCGGATGCTGGGCGTCACCCTGCTGGAGCGCTCCCCGCGCGGCTCGCGGCTGACGGCTGCCGGTGCGCTGGTCACCGACTGGGCCCGGCGCATCGTGGAGTCGGCCGAGGCCTTCGACGCCGGCGTCGGCGCGCTGCGCGACCGGCGCGACTCGCGGCTGACCGTCGCCGCCTCCATGACGATCGCCGAGTATCTGCTGCCCGGCTGGCTGATCGCGCTGCGTACCGAGCGGCCGGACACCGCCGTCTCGCTGCGCGCCGGCAACAGCGCGGCCGTGGCCCGTATGGTCCTCGACGCGGAGGCCGACCTCGGCTTCGTGGAGGGGCTGGGGGTGCCGCCCGGACTGGACGGCACCGTCATCGCACGCGACCGGCTGCTCGTCGTCGCCGCGCCCGGCCACCCCTGGACGCGGCGCCGCGAGCCGGTGGCGCTCGCCGAACTGGCCCGAACCGGGCTGGTGCTGCGGGAGCCGGGCTCCGGTACGCGGCAGGTCCTCGACGCCGCGCTCGCCGAGCACGGCGGGCTGGCGCCGCCGCTGCTGGAACTGGCCTCCACCACCGCCGTCAAGGCGGCGGCAGTCAGCGGCGCGGGCCCGGCCGTGCTCAGCGAACTCGCGGTGGGCGAGGAGCTGTCGGCGCGGCGGTTGAGCGAGGTGGCGGTGGACGGCCCGGTACCGAGCCGGGCGCTGCGGGCGGTGTGGCCCCGCGGAGCCCGGCCCGCCGGACCCGCGCGTCGCCTGCTGGCTCTCACCCGCCCGGGCCGGTAGCCGCCGCGCCGACGAAGGCCCGCATCAGCCGAAGGTCCTCACCTGCCTCGGGGTGCCATTGGACGCCGAGTACGAAGTGGTCGGCGTCCGACAGTTCGAGGGCCTCGACGGTGTCGTCCCCGGTGGCATGGGCGGTGGCTGTGAGGCCTTCGCCGAGGGTGGCCACCGCCTGGTGGTGGTAGGTGGGCACGGAGACGGTTTCCTCGCTCTCCAGGACCTTGGCGAGCAGGGAGCCGGGGACGGGGGAGACGTCGTGAGGGCCGAAGACCCCCCGGGCCGTGCGATGGGCGTCCGTGGTGGGCAGATGCTGGACCAGGGTTCCGCCCAGGGCCACATTGAGCAGCTGCATGCCCCGGCAGACCGCCAGCAGCGGCACGCGCCGCGCCAGGGCCTCGCGGGTGAGGGCGAGCTCCCAGGCGTCGCGCGCGGGATATGCCGGGCCGGTGCGGGGGTGACGGTCGGCGCCGTAGCGGGCCGGGTCGATGTCGGGGCCGCCCGCTGTGACCAGGCCGTCGAGGCGGGAGAGGGTTTCGGCCGCTGCCGCGGGATCGTCGTCGGGCGGGAGGAGCACCGCACGGGCGCCCGCCTGCTGCGCCATGCGGTGGTAGCCCGCCGGGAGGAGGGCTGCGGGCAGGTCCCAGTCGCCCCAGCGGGCCGAGGGCTCCAGGTAGGTGGTGATGCCGATGAGGGGTGGTGCCACGGTTCTCCTTCGCGGGAGGCGTTTCGCTGTCGTTGCGCTGCGGTGCGGGCTCGTCCGGCGGCGGTCTGTCAGTCCTTGAGTTCTTCCTCCGCCTTCGCCAGTGCGGCGAACTCCTCCTCGGGAGCGGCGGCCACCAGTCGGTGCCTGGAGTAGAGGGCGAAGTAGGCGATCGCCACCGCGTAGACCGCCAGGGCGATCAATGCTGCCTGCTTGTCGACCAGGAAGGTGGCCACCAGCGCCGCCAGCGCCAGGATCAGGGCGACGGAGGAGGTGAGCACGCCGCCGGGGGTGCGGTACGGACGGTCCAGGTGGGGCTCGCGCTTGCGCAGCACGATGTGGGAGAGGGACATCAGAGCGTAGGAGATGGTGGCGCCGAAGACGGCGATGTTGAGCATCGTGGCGCCGTCGCCGCTGCTCGCGGCGAGCGCGAAGCCCAGCGCACCGGGGAGCAGCAGACCGAGGTAGGGCGACTTGCGGCGGCTGGTGAGGGAGAGGAAGCGGGGCAGGTAGCCGGCCCGGGAGAGGGCGAACAGCTGGCGGGAGCCCGCGAAGATGAGGGAGAAGAACGAGGCGACCAGGCCGGCCAGGCCCGCGTAGTTGACGACGCGGGAGAGCACGGTCGCCTTGCCGTCCGGCTGCAGGGCCTCGACCAGCGGGTTGCCGACGTCCTGGATGGCCGCCGAGCCCCGTGCCCCGGTGGCGGACACGAAGGTCAGCAGCGCGAGCAGCAACAGGATGCCCATCGACCAGGCCATGGCCTTCGGCAGCGTACGGGCGGGGTCGCGGGTCTCCTCGGCGGCCAGCGGTACGCCCTCGACGCCGAGGAAGAACCACATGCCGAACGGGAACGCCGCCCAGATGCCGAGCAGGCCGAACGGCAGCCAGGAGCCGGCGCCGAACGCGTCGTGGTCCACGGGGATGTCGTTCAGCGCGCTGGTGTGGAATTCGGTGAGGGCGCCGAGGACGAAGACCAGCAGTGCGGCGACGGCGACGGCGGTCACCACGAGCGAGAAGCGCAGGGCCTCGCCGACCCCCCACAGGTGGACGCCGATGAAGAGGGCGAAGCAGACCAGATAGACGGGCCAGCCGGATTCGAGTCCGAACAGCCCGAGGGATTCGATGTAGTCGCCGATGAAGCAGACGATGGCGGCCGGCGCGAGAACGTACTCGATGAGGATGGCGGTGCCGGTCAAAAAGCCGCCCCAGGGGCCCAGAGCGCGCCGTGCGAAGCCGTAACCGCCGCCTGCCGTGGGCAGGATGGCGGACAGTTCGGCCAGCGCGAAGACCATGCAGGTGTACATCAGGCCCATCAGGACGGCGGCGACGGCCAGACCGCCGAAGCCGCCCTCGGCCAGGCCGGCGTTCCAGCCGGAGTAGTCGCCGGAGACGACGTAGGCGACGCCGAGCCCGGTCAGCAGCAGCGGCCCCGCGCTGCCGCGCCGCAGCGCACGGCGCTCCAGATAGGCCGCGTCCTGATCGGGCCGGGGCGCCGGGATGCCGGGGGCTCCGGGGGTTCCCGGAGCGCCGCCCCGGGTGGGGGACTCGGACTGTTCGGACATGTGCCACACTCCCGCCGTCAGCCATTGGTGTGCTGGCACACCTTTGTGGCCGAAGGCAGCCGGGCGCAACCCTTGTGCGTGAAGGAGCTGTAACCACAAGCGGCAATACGGCACACAGCGGGCGGGCGGGACGGCTGGTGCCGGCCCGCCTCAGGCGAGAAAGCCCCGCAGCAGGGAGGCCGTGCCGGCGCAGTGCTCGCGGGCGATGGCCCGGGCGCCCTCGCCGTCCTGCTCCAGTACGGCGGCCACCAGCGCCGCGTGCTGCTGCTGGGCGTGCTCCAGGTTCCGCACCAGCAGCGGGATGCGGTTCAGCAGGTCGTTCAGCTTCGCTCGTACGGCGGCGTACTGCGCGGTCAGCGAGGGGGAGCCGGCCAGCTCGACCAGGGTCAGATGGAGCAGGGTGTCGTGTCTTCGGTAGTTGCCCGGCGTCGCCTCCCGGGTGGCGTCCAGCGCCTCGCTCAGCCGTGCGGACTCCGCCGCCGACAGGCCGCGGGTGGCGCACAACTCGGCGGCGCCCGCCTCCAGGACCTCGCGGAAGGCGAGGGTGTCGGCCAGGTCCGGGGCCCCGGCCGGGAGCCGCACCCGTACGGATGCGGCGTCCTGGGATCCGCCGGTGACCGGCTGCGGGAGCACGAAGGTGCCGCCGTACCGGCCGCGCCTGCTTTCCACCACGCCCTGCTCGGCCAGCACCTTGAGTACCTCCCGCAGGGTGACCCGGCTGATACCGAGCCGTTCGGCCAGCTCCCGTTCGGCGGGCAGCCGTTCGCCCTCGGCGACCAGGCCCAGCCGGACGATCTGCAGGATCTGCTCCAGCGCCTCTTCGAACCCGTTGCCCGCATGTACGGTACGCAGCACCGTGGCCAGCCTGTCCTCCTGCGGCATGGCACCCTCCCGTTTCGAACGACCCTCTTCCGTTTCAAAGGTCTGTACGGATACCTTATGGCTTCCGCGGACCGACAGGAGGCCCACCCGTGGCAGACCGCACACCACCGCTCGCCGTGGCCGAACTGAGGAGACTCGTCGACGCGGGCGAGATCGACACCGTCGTCCTGGCCTTCACCGATATGCAAGGACGCCTCCAGGGGAAGCGGTTCGCCGCCCCCCACTTCCTCAGCGACGTACTCGACGGCGGCACCGAGGGCTGCAACTATCTGCTCGCGGTCGACGTGGAGCTCAACACCGTCGACGGCTACGAGATGTCCTCCTGGGAGCGCGGCTACGGCGACTTCGCCATGCACGGCGACTCCGCCACGCTGCGCCACCTGCCCTGGAACCCGGGCACCGCGCTGCTCACCGCGGACCTGGCCTGGCACGACGGGTCACCCGTGGTCGCCTCGCCACGGCAGATCCTCAAACGCCAGCTCGACCGGCTGGCCGAACGCGGCTGGCACGCCTACGTCGGCACCGAGCTGGAGTTCATGGTCTTCCAGGACACCTACGAGCAGGCGTGGGACAGCGCCTACCGGGGCCTGACCCCCGCCAACCAGTACAACGTCGACTACTCCATCCTCGGCACCGGACGCGTCGAGCCGCTGCTGCGCCGGATCCGCAACGAGATGGCCGCGGCCGGCATGGTCGTCGAATCGGCCAAGGGCGAGTGCAACCTGGGCCAGCACGAGATCGCCTTCCGCTACGCCGACGCACTCACCACCTGCGACCAGCACGTCATCTACAAGACGGGCGCCAAGGAGATCGCCGCGCAGGAGGGCCGGGCGCTCACCTTCATGGCCAAGTACGACGAACGCGAGGGCAACTCCTGCCACATCCACCTCTCGCTCCGCGACGAGGAAGGCCGCGCCGTCCTCGCCGACGAACAGGGCGAGCACGGCATGGCGCCCCTGATGCGGCACTTCCTGGCCGGACAGCTCGCCGCGCTGCGCGAGCTCACCCTGCTGTACGCGCCGAACATCAACTCCTACAAGCGGTTCCAGCCCGGCTCCTTCGCCCCCACCGCCGTCGCCTGGGGACCCGACAACCGCACCTGCGCGCTACGGGTCATCGGCCACGGCCCCGGACACCGGCTGGAGAACCGGGTACCGGGCGGCGACGTCAACCCCTATCTGGCCGTCGCCGGGATGATCGCGGCCGGACTGCACGGCATCGACAACGAACTGGAGCTCCCGGCCGCCTGCACCGGCAACGCCTACACCGGTGACGCCGCGCATGTACCC
Organism: Streptomyces sp. B15; assembly: GCF_018070605.1. Taxonomy (NCBI): domain Bacteria; kingdom Bacillati; phylum Actinomycetota; class Actinomycetes; order Kitasatosporales; family Streptomycetaceae; genus Streptomyces; species Streptomyces sp. B15. Next base: position 2,843 of record NZ_JAGPXJ010000111.1, on the reverse strand, counting down.
ACCACCCTCCGGGAGGCCGCCGCGTTGTGGCAGGACAGCACGCTGGCCCGGGACGCGTTCGGCAGCGACGTGGTGGACCACTACCTCAACATGGCCCGGGTCGAGCAGCGGGCCTTCGACACCGCCGTCACGGACTGGGAGCGCTACCGCTCCTTCGAACGCCTGTAAGTCTTCCGAGCGCACGTTAGGACGTCACCGCAGTGCAGCACGAGCAAGAGGAACCCACCGGACCACCGGCCGAGAAGCTCGACGTCGTCAACCCGGCGACGGAGGAGCTGATCACCACCGTCCCCGTCACCACTCCCGAACAGGTCGACCGCGCCGTCGGCCGGGCCGCCGCGGCACAGACGCAGTGGGCGGGACTGCCGCCCGCCGACCGGGCCCGGCTGCTGCGCAGGTTCGCCTCCGTCGTCGACGGGCACATCGAGGAGCTCGGCGTACTGGAGATGCGCGAGGCCGGGCACCCGCTGAGCAACGCCTGCTGGGAGGCGAGCAACGTCCGCGACCTGCTCGACTACTCCGCCGGCGGTGTCGAGCGGCTGACCGGCAGGCAGATCCCGGTCGCCGGCGGCGTCAACATCACCTTCGCCGAACCGCTGGGCGTCGTCGCCGTCATCGCGCCCTGGAACTTCCCCATGCCCATCGCCGCCTGGGGCTCCGCTCCCGCGCTGGCGGCCGGGAACGCGGTACTGCTCAAGCCTGCGGAGACCACCCCGCTGACCGCGCTGCGGCTGGCCGAACTGGCGCTCGAAGCCGGGCTGCCCGAGGGACTCTTCCAGGTACTGCCCGGCGAGGGCCCCGTCACCGGCACCGCGCTGGTCGAGCACCCGCGCGTCGCCAAGGTGGTCTTCACCGGCTCCACCCCGGTCGGCAAGCGCATCATGGCCCAGTGCGCCGCCTCCGTGAAACGCGTGACGCTCGAACTCGGCGGCAAGAGCCCCAACATCGTCTTCGCCGACGCCGACCTGGAGCGCGCCGCGACCGCCGCCCCCGGTTCCTTCCTCGACAACACCGGCCAGGACTGCTGCGCCCGCAGCCGCATCCTCGTCCAGCGCTCCGTCCACGACCGGTTCCTGGAACTCCTGGAGCCGGCCGTCCACGCCTTCCGCGCCGGCCACCCGGCCGAGGCCGCCACCGCGATGGGCCCCCTCGTCTCGGCCCGCCAGCGGGAGCGCGTACGCGGATACGTCCCCGAGGACGCCCCCGCGCTCATCCGCGGCAGCATCCCCGAGGGCCCCGGCTTCTGGTATCCGGCGACGGTGCTGCAGGGCACCGTGGGGGAGCGGGCCGCGGTGGAGGAGATCTTCGGCCCCGTCGCCGTGGTCATCCCCTTCGACGACGAGGAGGAGGCGGTACGGCTCGCCAACGACACCGACTACGGTCTCTCCGGCTCCATCTGGACCCGCGACAGCGCCCGCGCCCTGCGCGTCTCCCGCGCCGTCGCCGCCGGAAACCTCTCCGTCAACTCGCACAGCAGCGTGCGCTACTCCACCCCCTTCGGCGGCTACAAGCAGTCCGGACTCGGCCGCGAACTCGGCCCCGACGCCCTCGCCGCCTTCACCGAGACCAAGAACGTCTTCATCAGCACGGAGGAGAGCCAGTGAGCGCCACCGACTCCGAGACCCCCCTGTGCCGCCGCCTGGTCGGGCGTACGGCCGTCGTCACCGGCGCGGGCAGCGGCATCGGCCTCGCCACCGCCCGCCGCCTCGCCTCCGAGGGGGCCCACGTCGTCTGCGCCGACGTGGACGCCGAACGCGGGGCGGCTGCCGCCGCGGAAACCGGAGGGCTCTATGTACGGGCCGACGTCACCGACCCCGAACAGGTCGAGGCGCTCTTCCGCACCGCCGACGACACCTACGGCTCCGTCGACATCGCCTTCAACAACGCCGGGATCTCGCCGCCCGACGACGACTCGATCCTGGAGACCGGGCTGGAGGCATGGCAGCGCGTGCAGCACACCAACCTGACCTCGGTCTACCTGTGCTGCAAGGCCGTACTGCCGTACATGCGGGCGCAGGGGCGGGGCTCCATCATCAACACCGCCTCGTTCGTCGCGGTGATGGGCGCCGCCACCTCCCAGATCAGCTACACCGCCTCCAAGGGCGGAGTACTGGCCATGTCACGGGAACTGGGGGTCCAGTTCGCCCGGGAGGGCATCCGGGTGAACGCGCTGTGCCCCGGCCCGGTCAACACCCCCCTCCTGAAGGAACTGTTCGCCAAGGACCCGGAGCGGGCGCAGCGCCGCCTGGTGCATGTCCCGGTGGGACGGTTCGCCGAGGCGGAGGAGATCGCCTCGGCGGTGGCGTTTCTCGCCAGTGATGATGCGTCGTTCGTCAACGCCGCGGAGTTCCTGGTCGACGGCGGCATCGCCGGCGCCTACGTCACCCCCCAATAAGGGCTCCCCCTCCCCCTTCCGGGGCTCCGCCCCTGTCCCCTTTCGCCTGTCGCCGCCCCCGCGTTGTGGGGGCACGCCCTCGCTCCGCGGGGTGCGCCGTCCCTGCGTTGTGGGGGCACGCCCCCTGGGTTCTTCGGCTGTCGCCGAGGGGTCGTGTCGGGGGGCTCTGCCCCCCGACGGCCCCCCGCTAGGTGGGCTTCGCCCCCCTAGAACCCCCCTGCCGCAACCAGGCAAGCCATTGCCTTACATGCAATCCGCTTGCCTGTTGCTGCCCCCAATCCGGCCGGTGACGACCCTGCGGGTCGAGTTGTGGTGCCACTCCGCCCGCACCGGCGTTACCGGCAACGCCGGGCGGGAGGGACGCCGTAATTGCGTTGCCGGTGTCTCCTTCGCGGGAGGAGTCGCACCGGCGACGCTCCCGCAGGGTCGCCACCGGCGGGTCCAAGGA
>NZ_JAGPXJ010000110.1:0-19720 GCF_018070605.1 Streptomyces sp. B15 | reverse complement strand
CGCGGGCGCCGGAATGCGCGGTGCGGGGCCGGACGCCGTTGGAGGGGCCTCAGCGGCGGCGGGCTTCGGGCCGGCCGCGTCCCGGGCGAGCAGGTCGAGGGCGAGTGCGGCCGTCCAGCTGAAGCCGCGGGCACCACGGCCCTGCCCGGTGTACGGGTCGAGGTACTCCGCGAAGCCGCTGGCCGCAGCGGCGTGCAGCACCTCGGCGGCCAGCGCGTCGGCGCGCGCGTCCTCGCCGTGCTGGCGAAGTCCGCGCTCCAGGAGCCAGTTGACGTTGAACCAGGCCGGACCGCGCCAGTAGCGGTGCCGGTCGAACGCCGCGCCGCGCAGGTCGTAACTGGGCAGCAGCCGCACGGCCGTGCCCAGTCCGTAGTGCTCGCCCGAGACCGTGCGCAGCAGCGTCCGCACGATGGGGCGGGGCAGCTGCGGGGCCACCAGCGGCAGCAGCCCGGCGGCGCTGCGCTCGGCCACCAGCCGCCCGGCCTGTCCGTCCCGCGCCGCCCGGCCACCGGATGCCGCGCGCAGGTCGCGGCAGAGGAACTGCCCGGCCTCGGGCGACCACAGCCGCTCCACCAGCGCCTCGGTCAGCGCCGCGGCCCGCTGCCGGTGCGGTTCCGCTTCCCCGTCCAGCGCCTCGGCGATTTGGGCCAGCGCGTACTCGGCGGCGATGAACAGGGCGTTGAACCCGGGGTCCTCGACGGCGAAGGAGTGCGGAGCCTCGGCGTCGCGGTAGCCGTGGTCGCGGTACTCGGCGGCCAGCCGCACATAGCGCCGGTAGTCCAGATCGGTGGGCCGGTCGGCCGCCGATCCGTGCACCAGGTCGGCGCGCCGGAACGAACCGGCCGCCGCGGGCTCGACGCGGGCCAGCGGGCCGTCCCAGCACGGGCTGTTGTCCATCCCCGGCTCCCAGGGGTGCACCACGGCCGCCAGCCCGTGCCCGCCCAGGTCGCGGTGGTCGGCCAGATAGCGGTGCCAGGCCACCAGCCGCGGATACACCCGGGCCAGAAAGCCGCGCCGTGCCGAGGTGTCCGGATCGGCGCTGTGCACCAGCCAGGCGGCCAGCGCGTGCACCGGCGGCTGCACCACACCGGACGTCTCGGTCGTGCGCGGCGCACCGGCCGCGGCGCCCGCCGAGGAGGAGCGCCAGAAGTCCGGGCTGGGGAAGTACGCGTCCAGCGGCACCGTGCGGTTGAAGACGATGTGCGGCACGCGTCCGTCGTCCCACTGCGCGGCCAGCAGCGTCTCCACCTCCTGCTGTGCCCGCACGGGGGAGAGGTGGCGCAGCCCGATGGCGATGAAGGCCGAATCCCAGCTCCACTGGTGCGGATACAGCTGGTGGGACGGCACGGTCGAGCTGCCGGTCCAGTTGCCGAGCAGCACCTGGCAGGCGGCGCGGCGCAGGTCACCGCCGGTCCCGGCCCGTTGCGACGGCTCCGGGGCGCGGGGCGCCGCGGAGGGGGAGGCGGTGGCGGTCGGCGCTGCGGGAAGCGTCACCGTACCGTCCCTCCCGCGCGGGCGGCGAGGAACGGCGGTATGGAGGCGAGGGCCTCAGCCGGTTCCGCCTCCGGCGCCAGCCGGCACTCCACGGCCAGGTACCCGTCGTAACCGGCGCTGTCCAGGGACCCCAGCCACGCGGACCAGTCCAGGTGCCCGGCGCCCGGCTGGTACCGGTTGGAGTCGCTGACCTGCGCGTGCCCGATGTACGGGGCCGCCGCCAGGATCGCGGCCGGTGGGTCGGCCTCCTCGATGTTCATGTGGTAGCTGTCGATCCCGATGCGGACGGAGTCCAGGCCGACGGTGCGGATCAGCTCCGCCGCCTGCTCCAGCCGGTTGACCATGTGGTCCTCGTAGCGGTTCAGCGGCTCCAGGAAGAGGGTGACCCCCTCGGCGCGGGCGTGCTCGCCCAGCCTCGTCAGCCCGTCGAGGAGCACGTCGCGGTCCTGCTCCGCGCTGCGGGGCGGGGTGAAGGGCGGCAGCCGGCGCGAGAACATCCCGTACGAGGCGGGGGTCTGCGCCCCTACGCCGCCCAGCTCGGCGATGACCGAGAGCTGGGAGGTCAACTGGGCGAGCGCGTCGCGGCGCAGGTCCGCTTCGAAGGCTGCGAAGAAGTGCAGCATGTCCACGCAGACCGTCGGCATCACCACACCGTCCGCCTTGGCCCGGCGCAGCTCGGGCAGCCGGTCGCGGAAGTGGAAGTCGCCCTTGCCGCGCAGTTCGATGCCGTCGTACCCGGCCTCCTGGGCGAACTCCCACTTGTGCTGCAGGGTTTCGCCCGGGAGCAGCTGCTCCTGGCAGGCCGTCTTGAACATGGTTCGCCTTTCGGAAGGTCGGAGGGTGCTGCCGGTGAGCTCGGTGCCGAACGCCGAAGGGTCCGGCCGAAGGGGCGTCAGAACTCCAGCACCACCTGCAACGCGTCCTGGGGCCGCTCGTCCAGCAGCACATACGCGTTCGCGGCGTCGGCCACCGGCACCACATGGCTGACCAGCGAGGCGACATCCACCCGGCCCTCGGCCACCAGCCGCAGGAAGGTCCGCTGCAACCGCTCGACGGTCCACCGGCCGGAGAGGGCCTGCGGGACGCCGCCGATCTGGGAGCAGACGAGCTGGGCGCGGTTGTGGTGGAACTCGTCGCCGAGCCGCAGTCCGGCCCCGTCGCCCTGGTAGAAGCCGGAGGCGACCACGCGCCCGCCGACCGCGACCGACCGCAGCGCCTCGTGCAGTGCGGGGTAGGCACCGCTGATCTCGATCGCCGCGTCGGCGCCGCGCCCGTCCGTCGTCTCGCGGATCCGCTCCGCGACGCTGTCGGTGCGGGCGTTGAGCAGCTGGTCGGCGCCGTGGCGCTGCGCGTGCTCCAGCCGTACGTCCAGCGCGTCGACGGCCGTCACGCGGGCACCGTTGAGCCGGGCGAGCCGGGTGGCCAGCAGACCGATGACGCCCTGGCCGAAGACGGCGATGTCCTCGCCGAGGTGGATGTCGGCGCCGAGGACGGCGTTGTAGGCGATGGCGCCGACCCGCGCGAACGCTCCGGCCAGCGGGTCGAGCCCGTCGGGCAGGGTGTGCCCGGCCATCCGCTCGGCGGGGACGATGCCTTCGCTGCGGTGGCCCCAGATGCCCCACACCAGGTCGCCCGCGCGGGGGATGCCGGGCGTGTCGGCCAACTCGGGCGACACCTCGGTGACTTCGCCGACCTCCGAGTAGCCCCAGCCCGTCACCGGGTACGCGATGCCCGCCGCGCCCTCCCGGAAGAGCCGTGCCTCCGGGTCCCAGGTGCGGGTGAGGTAGGGGTTCGTTCCCCGGTACGCGGTCAGTTCCGTGCCTGCCGATATGCCCGAATAGCGGGTGCGGACGCGCAGGTGGCCGGGCGGCAGCGGTGCGCTCTCCTGCTCTGCCACCTCAACCGCTCGCGGGCCGGTGAACTGGACAACTCGCTCCACAAGGGACTCCGAACGGCTCGGCGGCGGCGGTTTCGTAGAAGATACATCGGAGTTACGTCTTGTGAACAGACAGAACTGGTGTTGAGATGCGTAACTCACACGCTGAATTCATGGCGAACCGACGTCGGAACCGAGGGTGAGGCATGCAGAGGTGGATGCGGCGGTCGAGGGTGGCCGCGGCCGGGCTCGCCGGAGTGCTCGGGGCGGCTCTCCTGGCCGGCTGCTCCGGAAGTGCTGCGGCAGGTCCGGACAAACCTGACAAAAAGCTCACGGTGTGGACCCTGGAGAACCTGCCGGCCCGCATGGCGGCCACCAAGAAGATCGTCTCCCGCTATGAACGCAGGAGCGGCGTCCAGGTCAAGCTCGTCGGCGTCGACGAGGGACAGCTGCCGCAGCTGATCATGTCGGCCGCCGCCGCGGGCGACCTCCCCGATGTGATCGGCGCGCTTCCGCTCGGGCAGGTGTGGCAGATGTACGAGAACGACCTGCTCAACACCGAGATCCCGGCACAGGTCGTCAAGAAGCTCGGCCCCGGCACCTTCAACGCCAACGCGCTGCGGCTCACCGCCGACGGCAGCACCCGGCTGACGGTCCCCTCCGACGCCTGGCTCCAGCTGCTCGTCTACCGCAAGGACCTGTTCAAGAAGGCGGGCCTTGAGCCCCCCACCAGCTACGCCACCATGACGAAGGCCGCCAGGAAGCTCGACAAGGGCCGGATGGACGGCATCTCGCTGGCCACCGACCCGGGCGACGCCTTCACCCAGCAGAGCTTCGAGAACCTGGCGCTGGCCAACGACTGCCAACTGATCACCAAGGGTGAGGTGGCGCTCGACTCGCCGGCCTGCCGCCGGGCCTTCGCCACCTACCGGACGCTCGCCCGCGATCATGGCCCGGTGGGCACCCAGACGGTCGACTCCACCCGCGCCACCTACTTCGCGGGCCGCTCACCCATGGTGATGTGGTCCTCCTTCCTGCTGGACGAGCTGGCCGGGGAGCGCGCCGACGCCCGCCCCAGCTGCCCCCGGTGCAAGGACGACCCCGGCTTCCTCGCCGAGCACAGCGGGATCACCACCGCGCTCAAGGGCCCGGACGCGGCCAAGGCCGGCCAGTTCGGTGAGATCACGTCCTGGACGGTGACCAGGACCGCCGAGACGGCGGCCTCCCGCGGCTTCGTCGAGTACATGATGGGCACCGGGTACCAGGACTGGTTCGGCATGGCACCCGAGGGCAAGATCCCGGTCCGGCAGGGCACCGCCGAGGACCCGCGCAAGTACACCCGCGCATGGCGTGGCAGCAGGCTCGGGGTCGAGGCCACCCACCGCAAGCGGCTCGATGAGATCTACCCCGACAAGCTGCTGGAGGAGCTGACCGAGGGCGTCGGCCATCTGCGCCGCTGGGGCATCGCCGAGGGCGAGGGCGCGCTGGTCGGCGCCACCAACGGCGAGCTGCCCGTCGCCAAGGCCGTCGGTGAGCTGGCCGCAGGGCAGACGGGACCCGATGAGACGGCCCGCGCGGTCGACGAGGAAGTCGGCGCACTGCGGAGGTCCCTGCGATGAGCACCACATCCCCCACTCCGTCGAGCGCAGCGCCCGCGCCGGCCGACAGCGTCGGCGCAACGGACGGCGGGCGCAAGAGGCGTGGACCGGGCTCCCGCCGCCCCGACCGCCGCCCGCTGACCGGCGCCGCACGGGAGAACCGGGCCGGACTGGCCTTCGTCACGCCCACCTTTCTCGTCGTCCTCGTGGTCGTCGTCCTGCCGATCCTCTGGACGGTGCTGCTCGCCTTCCAGCGCGCCCGGCTGGTGGACATCCAGAGCATGGGCCTGTTCGGCAACTGGTCGCTGCACAACTTCACCGGCATCCTCACCTCGCCCGGGTTCTGGACCAGCCTGTGGACGACCCTGCTGTACACCGTCGGCTCCACCGCGGGCTCCGTCGTCCTCGGACTGGTCGCCGCTCTCGCGCTGCGCAGACCGTTTCGCGGCCGCGGTCTGCTGCGTGGCTCCATGCTGCTGCCGTACGTGGCGCCAGTGGTGGCCGCCGCCTTCGTGTGGCAGATCGCGCTCAGTCCGCAGTTCGGGATCGTCAACGAGTGGGGCGGCAAGCTGCTGGGCTGGGACGACCCCATCGCCTTCCTCTCCACCCGCTCCTACGAGGTCTCCCTGCTCGGGCTGCACTTCGATGTGCCGCTGGCGCTGCTGACCGTCATCGCCTTCGAGACCTGGCGCTACTTCCCGTTCGCCTTCCTCTTCCTGCTGGCCCGCCTCCAGGCGGTCCCCGACGTCCTGGAGGAAGCCGCCACGGTCGACGGCGCCACGCCCACCCAGCGCTTCCGCCACGTCCTGCTGCCCCAGCTGATGCCGGTCATCGCGCTGCTGTGCGTCCTGCGCTTCATCATGACGTTCAACAAGTTCGACGACATCTACCTGCTCACCGGCGGCGGCTCCGGCACCGACGTGGTGGCCGTACGGGTCTACGACTTCCTCACGGCACGCTTCGACGTGGGTGCCGCCGCGGCCCAGGCGCTGGTGCTCGCCGTCGTACTGATGGCGCTGCTGGGCGTGTACTTCAAGTTCTTCGCCAAGAAGGTCGAGGAGGAGGCGTGATGAGCGGTGTCCGAACCTCCCTGCCGAGCCGCGCGCAGTTCGAGGAGCGGCTCTTCGGGGTGCTCCGGCGGGTGGTGATCGCCTTCCTGGCGCTGATCACCCTGCTGCCCTTCTGCTACATGCTGCTGCTGTCGGTGAAACCCATCGACGCGCTGCTGCTGAACCCGGGCCAACTGTGGGTCAGTGCCGAGGACTTCACCCTCAGCACCTACGAGGAGGTGCTGAAGCCCACCTCCGAGGGCGGCCAGGGCTTTGTGCACATGCTCGCCAACTCCGCGCTCGTCTCCCTCGGCGCTGTGGTGCTGACCCTGCTCGCCGCCATTCCCGGCGCCTACGCGGTCAGCCGGCTGAAGTTCTTCGGCAACAGGCAGGTGAGCGTCCTCTTCCTCGCGGTCTATCTCTTCCCGGCGACGCTGCTGGCCGTGCCGCTGTTCGTGATGTTCGCCAAGATGGGGCTCCAGGGCAGCCTGGTCGGGCTCGCCATCGTCTACATCGCGCAGACCGTGCCGGTGTCGATCTACATGATGAAGAACTACTTCGTCACCATTCCCTACTCCATCGAGGAGGCGGCGGCCCTCGACGGCTGCACCCGGTTGCAGACGGTGCGCAAGGTGGTCCTGCCGCTGGCCGCGCCCTCGTTGATGGCGACCGGGCTCTATGTCTTCATGATCGCCTGGAACGAGTTCCTCTTCGCGCTGCTCTTCCTGGCCGCGCAGCCGGAGAAGTGGACGGTCTCGCTCGGCCTGCAGCAGCTCGCCAACGGTGTCGAGGTCTCCAAGACGGTGCTGATGGCAGGATCGGTGGTGTTGACCATTCCCGTCGTCGGGCTGTTCTTCGCCGCGGAACGGCTCCTGACCGAGGGCCTGACCAGCGGTGCGGACAAGAGCTGAGGAGAGCATGACCGGTACCACCGGCAACCAGTCGAGCGCGGGCCATCTGCTGCAGCTCATCCGAAACGGCCGGGCCACCACCCGCGGTGCCCTGCAGCAGGCCACCGGACTGTCCAGGTCCACCGTCGGACACCGGCTCGACCAGCTCTTCGCGGCGGGCTGGCTGCGCGAGGGCGAGGCTCGGCCGACAGCGGGCTCCACCGGCGGCCGGCCCTCGGCACGTCTGGAGTTCGACACCGGGCACGCCGCGGTGCTCGCCGCCGACCTCGGTACCCGGCACGCCGCCGTGGGCCTGCTCGACCTCGCCGGGAACGTGCTGGCCGAACGCTCGGGCGAGATGGTCATAGGCGATGGACCCGACCAGGTGCTCGACCGGCTCGGGCAGTGGTTCGCCGGGCTGCTCAAGGAGCAGGGCACCGACCCCTCCCGGGTCTGCGGCATCGGTCTGTCGGTCCCCGGGCCGGTCGATTACGACTCCGGACTGGTCATCCAGCCGCCGATCATGCCCGGCTGGGACGGCTACCCGCTGCGCGAGCGGATGCAGGAGGCGTACGCGGCACATGTGCGGGCGGGAGCGCCCGTACCCGTGCTCGTCGACAACGACGCCAACCTCATGGCCTACGCCGAACAGCGCGTCGGCCATCCCGACTGTGCGGCCTTCCTGCTGATCAAGGTGGCCACCGGTATCGGTGCGGGCGTCGTCGTGGACGGGCAGCCCTACCGCGGCATCGACGGCGGCGCCGGCGACATCGGCCACATCCGGCTGCACGACTGCCAGGACGCGCTGTGCATGTGCGGCAACTACGGCTGCCTCGCCGCCGTCGCCAGCGGGCGCGCGCTGGCCAAGCAGCTCACCGCCGCCGGTGTGCCCACCACCTCCGGCTCCGGCGTCCGCGAGCACCTCGCCTCGGGCCGGCCCGAGGCGGTCCGGCTGGCCCGTGAGGCCGGGCGCCGGGTGGGGGAGGTGCTGGTGACCGTGGTCACGCTGCTCAACCCCGGGGTGCTGATGATCGCCGGTGACCTGGCCGGTACCCCGTTCCTGACCGGCGTACGGGAGCTGCTGTACCAGCGCGCCATGCCCCGCACCACGGCCCACCTCAACGTGGTCACCTCGCGGCTGGGCGAGCGGGCCGGTCTGATCGGCGCCGCCGCCATGGTCGTGGAGGACCGCTACGCCCCCGACCGCGCCGATGCCCGACTGGCCGCGTCGGCACGGTGACCGCCGCCGCCCCCACGCGTTCGCAGGAGACAGCACCATGACCGCACCCTGGACCGGCCCGGCGATACGCGTCGGGCTCGTCGGTGCCGGGCCGTGGGCCCGCACCATGCACGCCCGGATGCTCGCCGCCGGGCCGGAGACCGAGCTGACCGCCGTCTGGGCACGCAGGCCGGAGGCCGCCGCCCAGGTCGCCGTGGAACACGGCGCGAAGACCGCGGCCTGTCTCGACGAGCTCTTCGAGAGGTGCGAGGCCGTCGCCTTCGCCGTGCCCCCCGCCGTCCAGGCCCAGCTGGCGCCCCGCGCCGCCCGTGCGGGGCGGGCGCTGCTGCTGGAAAAACCGCTGGGGCCCGACCTTGCCGCCGCCCGCGCCGTCGCCGACGCGGTCGCGGACAGCGGCGTCGTCTCCCAGCTGGTGCTGACCAAGCGCTACCACCCGGCCACCCGGCACTTCCTCGCCCGGGCCCGTGGGATGACGGTCACCGGAGCCCGCTCCTGCTATCTGCACGGCGCCTTCCTCGGCGGCGACCAGGCCACGGCCTGGCGGCTGGAGCACGGCGCCCTGCTCGACCTGGGCCCGCACCTGCTCGACCTGCTCGACCTCGCGGTCGGCCCCGTCACCGCCGTGCACGGCACCGGCGATCCGCGCCGCTGGACGGAGCTGACGTGCGAGCACGAGAACGGCGCCGTCAGTCAGGCGTCACTCTCCGGCGCGGTCGCGCTGCCCCGGGCCCGTACCAGGGTGGAGCTGTACGGACCCGAGGGGGAGCTGGTCCACGACACCGCCGACCTCGATCACGAGGAGTGCTGGCCGGTGCTCCGCCGCGAGTTCGCGACCGCCGTACGGAGTGGCTCCGCCGGGCCTGTCGACGCGCAACGCGGATTGCGGCTCCAGCAGTTGCTGGACCAAGCGCTTCGGTAGCCCGGCACGGTGGGCAAGCTCGGCAGAGGGAGACAGGGGCAGCCCCTCACCGCAGCACCTCCGGATCCACCTCCCGCAGCTCACCGTCCAGCTCCAGCCACCGGGTGATGCCCAACTCGTGGAGGAACGGGACGTCATGGCTGGCGACGATCAGCGCGCCCTCGTACGCGGCGAGCGCCTCCCGCAGTTGCCGGACGCTGGAGAGGTCCAGATTGTTGGTCGGCTCGTCCAGCATCAGCAACTGGGGACCGGGCTCGGTCAGCATCACCGCGGCGAGCGTCGCGCGGAAGCGCTCGCCGCCGGAGAGCGTGCCCACCGCGCGGTCGGCGTGCCGACCGCGGAAGAGGAACCGGGCCAGCCGCGAGCGGATCTGCTGGTTGGTCGCCTCCGGGGCGAGCGCGGCGACGTTCTCGACGAGCGACAGCGCGTCATCGAGCACATCCAGCCGCTGGGGGAGGTGGCGCAGCGGCACGTGGGTGCGCACCTCGCCCGCCGTCGGTGCCGGCTGACCGGTGATCGTACGCAGCAGCGTGGTCTTGCCCGCACCGTTGGAGCCGACGAGGGCGATCCGGTCGGGGCCGTGCACATCCAGCGTGACGCGGGCGCCGTTGCGCAGTTCCACGTCGTCCAGCTCCAGCACCTTCCGTCCGCGCGGTACCGCGGTGAACGGCAGTTCGATACGGATCTCGTCGTCCTCCCGGACCCGCTCGGCCGCCTCCTCCAGCCGCTCCTTCGCCTCTTCGAGGCGCTGCTCGTGCAGAATGCGGTGCTTGCCCGCCGACTCCTGCGCCTTCCGCTTGCGCGCTCCCATCAGGATCTTCGGCTCGCTCCTACTGGCCTGGACCTTGTTGCCGTACCGGGCGCGCCGGGCCAGCTTGGTGCGCGCCTCGGACAGTTCGCGCTGCTGCCGCCGCACGTCGGTCTCGGCCGCGCGTACCATCCGTTCGGCCGCCTGCTGCTCGGCGGCGACGGCCTCCTCGTACGCCGCCAGATTGCCGCCGTACCACACGACCTCGCCGCCGCGCAGATCGGCGATCCGATCGACCAGCGCGAGCAGTTCACGGTCATGGCTGACCACCACGAGCACGCCGTTGAAAGAGGCGACCGCGTCGTGGAGCCGCCGCCGGGCGGCCCGGTCGAGGTTGTTGGTGGGCTCGTCCAGCAGCAGGACGTCCGGCCGGGCCAGCAGCAGCGCGGCCAGGCGCAGCAGCACCGACTCGCCGCCGGACACCTCGCCGATGGTGCGATCGAGCTCCACATGGGCGAGGCCGAGCTGGTCCAGCGTCGCCCGGGCACGCTCCTCGACATCCCAGTCGTCGCCGACGGCGGTGAACTGCTCCTCGCTGACGTCACCCGCCTCGATGGCGTGCAGCGCGGCCCTGGCACCTGAGATGCCCAGCGCCTCGTCCACCCGCAGGGCGGTGTCGAGGGTGAGGTCCTGCGGCAGACAGCCGACCTCGCCCAGGGCGCTGACGCTTCCCGCGTCCGGCCGCAGCTCGCCCGCGAGCAGCTTCAACAGGGTGGACTTGCCACTGCCGTTGAGCCCGATCAGGCCGGTACGGCCGGGGCCGACGGCCAGGTCGAAGTCGGTGAAGACGGGACTGCCGTCCGGCCAGGAGAAGGACAGTCGGGAGCAGATGAGAGAGGGGGAGTGGGCAGGGGTGGTCACAGGGCCTCCTGGTCGTCTCGCGGTGGGGGATGAACAACGCGGGAGACACCGGGCCCCGGGCGGCTACACCTGGGGACGGAGATCAGAAAGGAGAAGAGGGGCGCAGATCGCCGGCCGACTCGCTTCCGAGGTCACACTCGTGGCACACAGACAGGGCACACGGTGTCTCAGACCTCAGATACGCAACGGCCTCTCCTGACGACGACAACAGAGTCATCGAGGACGATACGCCCGTATTTCTGCGGCCCGCAACTCTTTTTCCGCGCGCCGCGGTGTGCTGTGCTGCGGGCATGGTCCGTACCAGTCATCCCAGTCCCGGTTCCGGCCCGAGCCGCTGTCCGACGGTTCCGCTCCGGCCGCTGGAGATCCCCGCGCAGCAGGCCGAGGACCGCGCCAGGTCCTTCTACGAGATCATGTCCCGCCGCCGCACCGTCCGCGACTTCGACAGCCGCCCCGTCCCCGAAGCCGTCCTGGAGTGGGCGGTCCGTACCGCCGCGACCGCTCCCAGCGGGGCACACGTCCAGCCGTGGCGGTTCGTGGTGCTCACCGACCCCGACCGCAAGCGGCGGCTGCGGGCCGCCGCCGAGGAGGAGGAGCGCGAGTTCTACCGGCGGCGCGCCTCCGACGAATGGCTGGCGGCCCTCGCCCCGCTCGGCACCGACGAGCACAAGCCGTTCCTGCAGAAGGCGCCCGCCGTCATCGTGGTCTTCGAGGTGCACAAGGGCCCGCACACGCCGCGCCCCTACTACACGAAGGAGTCCGTCGGCATCGCTGTCGGCTTCCTCCTCGCCACCCTCCACCAGGCGGGCCTGGCCACCCTCACCCATACTCCCAGCCCCATGCGGTTCCTCAACGAGATCTGCGAACGCCCCGCCGAGGAACGCGGCGCCTATGTCATCCCCGTCGGCTACCCGGCCCCCGGCACCCGGGTCCCGGACCTCACCAGGAAGGAACTGGAGGAGGTGCTGGTGCGTTTGTGAGGACCCCGCCGTCACCAGGGGCCGGATCACCCGGCATACTCCCAGCGCACATCAGTGAACAACGGGAGCATGCGATGAAGAGTGCGGTACGGGGGATCGCGGGCGTGGCCTGCGTGAGCGGTCTGGTCCTCATGGTGGCGGGGTGCGGCGGCGGTTCCGAGAAGGATTCCGCGGGCGGTTCGGGCTCCGCCGACGACAAGAAGGAGCAGCCGGCCGCGGTCGGTGTCGTCAGCCGCGCCAAGGCCGAGCAGCTCGTCGACCACTACGAGAAGGTCAACAACCGGGCCAACAAGAACTCGGACCCGAAGCTGCTGTCCACCGTGGAAGGCGGAGCGGTCTTCGAACAGAGCAAGGCCGTCTACAAGATGCAGAAGAACTGGTCGGCGAAGGAGCGGGCCGACTACCGGGAGCCGTTCCACTACGTCGACCGGAAGTTCCACATCCCCCGGAAGGGCTCCGCCGACTGGTTCGCGATGGTGGCGTACTCCAAGTCACCGGGGGAGAAGAAGGGCAGGTACCCCGGCGTCCTCATCATGGAGAAGCAGAAGAGCGGCGACTGGAAGATGGTCTCCGGCAGCTACAGCGAGAGCAAGCGGCTGCCGAAGCTCGCCAAGGACAAGGACGGCTTCGTGGAGCCCGTTTCCGACACGGCGAAGAAGTCGGGAGCCATGGCACCGGACTCCCTCTCCGACTCCCTGCTGGACCTCTACACCAAGAAGGGCGCCGCCAAGAACGGCTTCCGCACCTCGAAGTCCACCGACTCGATCGGAAAGATCCCCGGCTCGCAGAACAAGCTGCTGCGCCCCTACGGTGAAGCCGTCTACAGCCGGGGCGAGGCGACCCACGAGAAGATCCACGCGCTCCGCACCGAGGACGGCGGCTCGTTCGCCGTCTTCAGCACCCAGGTACGCGAACACGACCGGGGCACCCAGGTGACCGCCACCATCCACCCGTCCGACTCGATGAAGGTCTACGTCGGCAACACCTCGGCGCCCTCCTTCTTCGTGGACTGGCTGCACATATCCAGCGCGCACATCCCGGCGAAGGGCAAGGCCGAGCTCCTCGGCACCGAGTACGAGATGACCGGCGCCGCCGCCGGCTCCGACCAGAACGGCAAGATGCCCGGCACCGACACCTGAGGTCTCCGGGCGCTTCGGGCGCTCGGGGACCGGTGCGGCTCGGTCCTTGCGGCCCTCCCGCCCGGTGCCGCCGACCGGGCTCAGCCGATCGGCGGCCCCGTCGGGCCTCCGCCGTCTCGACGGACGGAAGGGGGCCGGGTGGCCGGGACGGTCCGCGGGCCGTCAGGCCAGGCCGGCGCGGCGGAGGGCTTCGGCCATCTCGCTGTTGTTCGGCGCCGGGGCCGACGAGCCCTGGCCGCGGCGCTTGTTGCCGCCACCACCGTTGCCGCCGCCGTTGCCGCCGCCCTTGGGCGAGCCCTGGCGCTGGCGCGGGGCGCCGCCGCCCGCGGGGGCGCCGCCGCGACGGCCGCCCCGTCGGGAACCGCCACCACCGGACTCGGGCTCGTCGTCCAGCCGGAGCGTCAGCGAGATCCGCTTGCGCGCCTCGTCGACGTCCAGCACCCGCACCTTGACGATGTCGCCGGGCTTGACCACGTCGCGCGGGTCCTTCACGAACGTCTTCGACATCGCCGAGACATGCACCAGGCCGTCCTGGTGCACCCCGACGTCCACAAAGGCGCCGAACGCGGCGACATTGGTGACCACGCCCTCCAGGACCATGCCCTTGGACAGGTCGCCGAGCTTCTCGACGCCCTCCTTGAAGCTCGCCGTGCGGAACGCGGGCCGCGGGTCGCGGCCCGGCTTCTCCAGCTCGCGCAGGATGTCGGTGACCGTGGGCAGACCGAACGAGCCGTTGACGAACTCCTTCGGGTCCAGCGCGCGCAGCACCTTCGCGTTGCCGATCAGCGTCGGCACATCGGTGCCCGCCTTCGTCACCATGTCCCGCACGACCGGGTACGCCTCCGGGTGCACCGCCGAGCCGTCCAGCGGGTCGTCACCGCCGCGGATCCGCAGGAAGCCCGCGCACTGCTCGAACGCCTTGGGACCGAGCCGTGCGACGTCCTTGAGCTCCTGACGGCTCTTGAACGGGCCGTTGGCGTCGCGGTGCGCGACGATGTTCTCCGCCAGCACCGAGCCGATGCCCGAGACGCGGGAGAGCAGCGGTGCCGAGGCCGTGTTGACGTCCACCCCGACGCCGTTCACGCAGTCCTCCACCACGGCGTCCAGCGAGCGCGAGAGCTTCACCTCGGACAGGTCGTGCTGGTACTGCCCCACGCCGATCGACTTGGGGTCGATCTTCACCAGCTCGGCCAGCGGGTCCTGCAGCCGGCGGGCGATGGAGACGGCGCCGCGCAGCGACACATCCAGCTCGGGCAGTTCCTGCGAGGCGTAGGCCGAGGCCGAGTAGACGGAGGCGCCCGCCTCCGAGACCATCACCTTCGTCAGCTTCAGCTCCGGCTTGGCCGCGATGAGTTCGCCCGCGAGCTTGTCGGTCTCGCGGGACGCCGTGCCGTTGCCGATCGCGACGAGCTCCACCTTGTGCGCCTCGGCGAGCGCCGCCAGCTTCGCCAGCGACTGGTCCCACTGCTTCTGCGGGGCGTGCGGGTAGATGGTGTCCGTGGCGGCCACCTTGCCCGTCGCGTCGATCACGGCCACCTTCACGCCCGTCCGCAGTCCCGGGTCCAGACCGAGGGTCGCACGGGTGCCTGCGGGCGCGGCCAGCAGCAGATCGCGCAGGTTGGCCGCGAAGACCCGCACCGCCTCGTCCTCGGCCGCCGTCCGCAGCCGGGTGCGCAGGTCGATCCCCAGATGCACCAGGACGCGCGTACGCCACGCCCAGCGCACCGTCTC
Organism: Streptomyces sp. B15; assembly: GCF_018070605.1. Classification (NCBI taxonomy): domain Bacteria; kingdom Bacillati; phylum Actinomycetota; class Actinomycetes; order Kitasatosporales; family Streptomycetaceae; genus Streptomyces; species Streptomyces sp. B15. The sequence continues at coordinate 5,135 of NZ_JAGPXJ010000110.1, read as the reverse complement.
GGCCAGCCAGGCGTCGGCCGGGCGGCCCTCGTCGCGCACCCCGAAGCGGTGGGCGATGGAGCGCTCGTAGGAGCTCGGCCCCTCCTGCACCGTGCTCTGCGCACCGGCCGGCTCGGGCTCCATGGTGAGGTCGAGGACTTCTTCCTTCTCGCCGCGCAGCATCGCCAGGACCCGGTGCGAGGGCAGCTCGGTGAAGCCCTCGGAGAAGTCGAAGTAGTCGGCGAACTTGGCGCCCTGCTCCTCCTTGCCCTCCCGCACCTTGGCCGCCAGCCGGCCCTGCTCCCACATGCGCTCACGCAGCTCGCCGATCAGGTCGGCGTCCTCGCTGAAGCGCTCGGCCAGGATCGCGCGCGCACCCTCCAGAGCGGCGGCGGTGTCCGCGACGCCCTTGTCCGCGTCGACGAACGCGGCAGCCGCGGCGGACGGCTCCACCGTCGGGTCGGCGAGCAGGCCCTCGGCCAGTGGTTCGAGACCGGCCTCGCGGGCGATCTGCGCCTTGGTGCGCCGCTTGGGCTTGTACGGCAGGTAGATGTCCTCCAGGCGCGCCTTGGAGTCGGCGGCGCGGATCTGCTCCGCCAGCTCGTCGGTGAGCTTGCCCTGCCCGCGTACGGATTCCAGGATCGACTCGCGCCGCTCCTCCAGCTCCCGCAGATAGCGCAGCCGCTCCTCCAGGGAGCGCAGCTGCGCGTCGTCGAGCGTCTCGGTCGCTTCCTTGCGGTAGCGCGCGATGAACGGCACGGTCGACCCGCCGTCGAGCAGCTCGACAGCGGCGCGGACCTGCCGCTCGCGTACGCCGAGTTCCTCGGCGATCCTGCCTTCGATGGTCGTCGTCACGATGGTTCGTTCCGCCTTCTCGGTGCTGTGGTCCCCCGGTAGGCATGCATTGTGGCAGGCGGGTCGGACAGCCCCGCGCAGGCGGGCGCGACGGCGGGCCCCCGCCGGGGGCGCCGGCCTGTCGTAGCGATGCCGGTCAGCCCTTGCTGATCAGATCGGCGGGGAACGCGCCCGCCTCGGTCGCCGTCCGGGCGAAGCCGCCCGCCAGCTCCGTCAGCCGCGCCACGCCCTCGGCGCCCAGCAGCTCGTAGGGCCGACGGTCCAGCCGGTCGGTCTCCGCCTCCAGGTGCTTGCGCAGCTCCACGCCCTGCTCGGTCAGCTCTCCGTCGGCGTCCAGCAGTCCGCGCCCGGTCAGCCGCTGCTGTGCCGCCGCCCAGTCCCGCTCGTTGTAGCCGCGGGTACTCATCACCCACTTGGGGTTCATTCCGCGCCCGCTGGCGGTGTGGCTCACCACGGCCTCCAACGCGTCCAGTTCGGCGTTCTGCAGGGCCGCTATGTGGCCGTCCCCGCGGTGCTCGCGCAGCAGAGTCGCCGCGTGCCACAGCGCCAGGTGCGGCGACTGGTCCACCGGTGGCACGGGCAGGTCCGCGTTGGCGGAGTGCAGCGGGCGCCCGGAGCGGGTGCAGCCCTCGGCGGCGCACAGCGCCAGCCGCGCGGCCTCCGTCATCTCCGCGGAGCGCACGGCCTCCTCGCCCAGCAGGTCGCGCAGTGTCGTGTCGACGGCGCGCAGCCGTGCGGCCAGTACGGTCTCCGGCGACGCGGCGTCCCACACCTCGGGGACGAACCGGGCGACCAGCGCGTGGCTGTAGTTGTAGAAGGTGGCCGTCACCGTGCCCGCGCCCACGGCGCCCAGCGGCGCCGACCGCGCGGCCAGATTGACCGCGTGCGGGTCGTCGATGCCGTAGGGCGAGAGCTCCTTCCCCAGCGCGGGTGAGAAGTAGAGCGCGGAGTGCAGGGCGTTCAGGGCGTTGTGGCAGCGCCGCCCGGCGCGTTCGGGAAGTGGCGTCATGCCCGTACGCTACCGCTGGGTACGTCACGCTTGAAGGCTGCGCCCCATCAAGGGCGCGGGGAACTGCGCGACAAGCCACAACGCTGCCGCAGCCCGCGGACGACAGACAGGGGGCACCCCTCAGCGGCACAAGGGAGGGCGCAGCGCTCAGCTCCGCGGCCGGCCGAAGCGCGGAGAGTCGAGTTCGTCCTCGGGCAGCACCTCAGGGTCGGCTCCATGGGCGTGATCGTGTCCGGGGCGTTCCACGATCTGTCATGGAGCTGACCGTGGCGTAAGTCTTCTGTCAAATGCCATCGATACGTGCCAACTTGCAGTCACCCGGCCAGGTCCGCCGCGCGCGGTACCACCATGCAATGCAAGTACATCTGCAAGTACATCAGGTACGGAGCAGGAGAGTGGGTGCTCAGATGGAGAGCCGCGGTGGGCAGCTGACCGGCGTTGTCGACGAGGCTCCACCGGTCGGGGAGAGAAACGAATCCCTGAGCGCGGTGCGCAGCGGGGTGGGGACGGGCGCGGTGGGTGCCGTCGCCACCGTCCTGCCGCTGCGGGAGCGGGCGGAGCGGCAGCGCAGGTCCGCGCCCAGAACACTCGGGTGCGGCCATGAGGGCTCGCCGGGGTGCGCACATTCCACCGCGCCGGGCCCCGTCCAGGGAGGGGCGTGGCGGTTCACCGCGCCGACGACCGCCTCCTCGGTGCCCCGGTTGCGGCATGCCGTGCGGGATCTGCTGGAGCGGCAGCCCGCCGGTGTTCCGGCGGAGGTGTTGCAGGGGGCGCTACTGATCCTCTCGGAACTGGTCACCAATGCCGTGCAGCACGCGGCGCTGCTGTCGCCCGAGATCGCGGTCGAGGTCGCACTGGACGGCGGATGGCTCCGGGTGGCCGTGGAGGACAGTCACCCCTACCGGCCCAAGGCGCTGGAGGCCGAGCCGTTCCGGGAGCACACCGGTGGCCGGGGCCTGCTGCTGGTCAAGACGCTCACCTTCGAGGCGGGCGGCGTCTGCGACGTGGAGCAGACCAGCACCGGTGGCAAGGTCGTGTGGGCCGCACTGCCGCTGTCCCCGGAAGCGGCGGGCGCCGATCCCCGCGCCCTGCGATGAGGGACCGGCGGCGCGGTCCTGCTCGTCCGCGGTGAGCACCGGCGTCGGTTCCTGCGCGGCGGTCACCAGCTCCCGGCGCCGCCCGTCACCTCGCGGATGGCCGGACGGGCCGCGTCCAGCACGGTCATGAACCAGGTGGAGAACGTGTCCGTCGCATGCCGCTTGTCCAGCTCGTCCCAGGTCACGAACGCGGTCTCGGCGATCTCCGCCGGGTCCGGCCGCGGCTCCTGGCGCAGCAGCCCCACGAACAGGTGGTTGAACTCCTGCTCGACCAGCCCCGAGGCCGGGTCGGGGTGGTTGTAGCGGACGGTGCCGGCCTCCCGCAGCAGCGAGGGCGCCACCCCCAACTCCTCGCCGACCCGCCGGGTGGCGGCGGTGAACGGCGGCTCACCGGGATAGGGATGGCCGCAGCAGGTGTTGGACCACACCCCCGGAGAGTGGTATTTGCCCAGCGCACGGCGCTGGAGGAGGAGTCTGCCCTCCTCGTCGAAGAGGAAGACGGAAAAGGCGCGGTGCAGCCGCCCGGGGGCCACATGGGCGGAGAGCTTCTCCGCGGTACCGATCGTCGTCCCGTCCTCGTCGACCAGTTCGAGCATGATCGGGGCCGCTGAGCTGTTCGCCATGGTGATCCTTCGGGTGGGCCTGTGGGCAGCGTGATCCAGTGTGCCGCAGGCGACGCGGTAACTCCGCATTCTGCGGGATTCTGTCTATATCGCGCACATCTGTGCCCATTGCTGTCGTTCTACGGCCTCAACCCGCCGAGGTACGAGCCTCCGGATGGCGCAGCAGCCAGCCCTCCCACGCCGAGGCGACCATCTCGCGCACCCCGCAGCGCGGCTCCCAGTCCAGCTCCTCGCGGATCCGGTCCGCCGAGGCGACCACCCGCGCAGGGTCACCGGGGCGGCGCGCGTCCACCAGGGGCGCCGGCTCCCGCCTGCCGGTGACCTCGGCGACGATCTCGGCCATCTCCCGCACGGAGACGCCCGCGCCGGTGCCGACGTTGAGCGTCAGATCGCCGCCCGCGCCCGCGCCGCCCGCCGCCAGCGCGCGGGCCGCGGTGACATGCGCCTCGGCCAGGTCCTTGACATGGATGTAGTCCCGCACACAGGTGCCGTCCGGGGTCGGATAGTCGTCGCCGAAGATCCGGGGGGCCTCGCCGCGGGTCAGCGCGTCGAAGAACATCGGAACGATGTTGGAGACCCCGCTGTCGGCCAGCTCGGGCTCCGCGGTCCCGGCGACGTTGAAGTAGCGCAGACAGGCGGTGGACAGTCCGTGCGCCCGGCCCGCCGCCCGTACCAGCCACTCGCCGGCCAGCTTGGTCTCGCCGTACGGGTTCATCGGTACCGTCGGGGTCCGCTCGGTGACCAGCTCGACGTCCGGCATGCCGTAGACGGCGGCCGAGGAGGAGAAGACGAAGCGGCCCACCCCCGCGTCGACCACCGCGCCCAGCAGGGTGACCAGGCCGTGCACGTTCTCCTCGTAGTAGGACAGCGGCTGCTCGACGGACTCGCCGACCTGCTTCTTGGCCGCGAGATGGATCACACCGCTCACGTCGTGCTCGGCGAGCACGCGGTCCAGCACCGGACGGTCCAGCACCGAGCCGCGCACCAGCGGCACCTCGGCGGGCAGCCGCTCGGCCAGCCCCGAGGAGAGGTCGTCCAGCGCGACGGCACGCTCACCGGCGGCCGTCATGGCTCGTGCGACATGCGCGCCGATGTACCCCGCGCCGCCTGTGATCAACCACGTCATGTCCTGAACCCTATCGGCCCCGGTTGTGGCGCGAGCCCATGATCCACCATGCTGGGGCGCGCGGGCGCTTCCCGGGCAACACCGGGGCGATGAACGCTCGGTGAAGGCTCCCTCCGGCGATCCGATACTCTCTGCCGACGTGCTGCCGACCCCTTGCGGGTGACGGCGCACGCTGCCCGCTGCCTCAGTTGTCCCCTCTCGCGCGGGTATGCCAGCTTCCAAGGAGTGAGTTCGTTCTGTCGACCGCCATCCTCACCGGTCCGCCGGTTGCCGGGTCGTCGCTCGAGACCGACCTGCGCTCGCTCGGTTTCGATGTGCGTGTGGCCTCCCGGCCCGCCGAGGTCAGCACCCACCTTGCCGCCGCCGCGGCGAACGAACGGCTCGCCCTGATCGACCCGCGCTTCGTCGGCCACGCCCATGCGCTGCGGCTCGCCCTGAAGGACCCC